>JBFFFX010000184.1:0-5854 GCA_041557775.1 Acidimicrobiia bacterium
GCCGAGCGAGCCGTCGCCCCGGCCCACATCGCCCCAGCCCGCGTCGCCTCCGAATCATCCTCCCTTCAGGGAGGATCGGCGAGCGCAGCGAGTCGAGGAGGGTGAGGCGAGCCGAGCGAGCCGTGGCCCCGGCCCACATCGCCCCCGGCCGGCTCCGTCCCGGTGCGTCCGGTCGTGCCGCGGTAACCTGCCGGCATGTCGTTTGTCGACGATCTCCGGGGTGTGCTCGGGCCGGACCGGGTCAAGGATGCACCGCTGGAATTGCGGCTGTACAACCGGGATGCCGGCGTCACGCCGGGCACCGTCGTCGCCGTCACGTTCCCGGAGACCACCCAGGAAGTCGCCGCCGTCGTGCGCATCGCGCGACGGTGGGGCGTGCCGATCGTGCCGCGGGGTGCGGGCACCGGGCTCGCCGGCGGGGCCGTGGCGCAAGAGCCGGGGCTGATTGTCTCGCTGATGCGGCTCAACCGGATCTGGGAGGTCGACACCGGAGGGCACACGGCGTGGGTCGGCCCGGGGGTCATCAACCAGGACCTCACGACTCACACCACACCGATGGGGTTCCACTATGCCCCCGATCCCTCGTCGCAGTCGGTCTGCACCATCGGCGGCAACGTCGGCACCAATGCCGGCGGTCCGCACTGCCTTTCCGAGGGAACCACGGTGGCGCATATCCTCGGCATGGAGTTCGTCACGCCCGACGGCGAGGTCATGCAGCTTGGCGGAGCCGCTCCCGATCCCATCGGCCTGGATCTGCGATCCGTCGTCGTTGGTTCGGAGGGCACGCTGGGCATCGTGACCAAGGTGCTCGTCAAACTGACCGAGAACCCGCCTGCGGTCCGCACGCTGCTGCTCGCCTATCCCGACGTCGTTGGTGCGGCGAAGACCGTGTCCGACACGATCGCCGCCGGCATCATCCCCGCCGCGCTCGAGATGATGGACCGGCCGATGGTCGAGGCCGTCGAGAAGTTCGTCCACGCCGGGTACCCGACGGACGCTGCCGCGGTGCTGCTGGCAGACGTCGCCGGACATCCTTCGGCGGTGGCGGCCGAGAGTGAGATCATCGCCAACATCGCCCGCAAGACGGGTGCCTCGGAGGTGCGAATCGCCGCCGACGACGCCGAGCGCGGCCGGTTGTGGCTGGGCCGGAAGTCGGCCTTCGGCGCCGTCGCCCAGGCCGCACCCGATTACTACCTGCACGACACGGTGGTGCCGCGGACCCGTCTCGTCGAGGTCATGGAACGGCTCTACGAGATCGCTGCCGAATACGACATCCTGATGCTCAACGTCTTTCACGCCGGTGACGGCAACCTGCACCCGCTGATGGCCTTCGACGGCCGCGAGCCCGGCGTCCTCGAGCGCGTCACCGCGGCGGGGGACGAGATCGTCCGCATGTCGATCGCCGTCGGCGGCGCCCTGTCCGGCGAGCACGGCATCGGCCTGGAGAAGGCGAAGTTCATGCCCGAGGTCTTCGATGCGGTGAGCCTCGACGCCCAGGCGCGACTGCGCGAGGCGTTCGATCCAGCAGGGGCGATGAACCCCGGCAAGGTGCTGCCGAGCGGTTCGCGCTGCTTCGACTTCGACTTCCCGGTGGCCGAGGCGGTCTGATGACGACGATCACGGAGGCGATCGGCAAGGCGCTTGGTCCCGACGTGCGCGACGAGTTCCCCGGCCTGCCCGAGGCGCAGTGGGTGGTCGCCCCCGACGATCTCGCGACCACGGCGCAGATCCTGCGAGCGGCGTCGTCCCACGGGCTGCGGGTGCTGGTGTGGGGCGGCGGAACCCATCAGGGCATCGGTCATCCGGTGGCGGCCGACGTGGTCGTGGTCACCTGCCGGCTCGACCGTGTCGTCGACTGGCAGCCAGAGGATCTGACCATCGTTGTCGAGGCGGGCATGCCCGTCTCCCGGCTCGACGAGCTGCTCGCCGAGCGCGGGCAGAGCGCCGTGCTCCCGGAGCATCCGGGTGAGGCGACCGTCGGCGGAGTCGTGGCGGCCGGAGCCTCGGCATGGCGCCGGCTCCGGTACGGCCCGACGCGCGACCGGCTCCTCGAGGTGGTGCTCGTCACCGGTGACGGCCGGGTCGTGACCGGCGGGGGGCGCGTGGTGAAGAACGTCACCGGCTATGACGTCCCGCGGCTCGCCACGGGGTCCCTGGGGTCGCTCGGCGTCATCGGCCAGGTCTGCCTCAAGCTGTGGCCGGTCGCCTCCCACGCGGGCACGATTCCGGTGGAAGACGCCGCGGCGGCTCGCCACATCGCCTATCGCCCTCTCGCCGTGATCGAAACCGAGCGTGGGGCACACGTCTACGTCGCCGGCACCGCCGAGGAGGTGGCCGGACAGGCCGCCGACCTGGGCAGCGCGGCCGAGCCCGGGTTGGCGTGGCCCGCTCCGCTCGATGATCCGTGGCGCCTCTCGCTGCGGGTTCCGGCAGCCCGGTTCTCCGATGCGGTGACCGAGGTCCGCACTCGCCTCGACGACGTGCGTCTCCACGCGGCTCACGGCGTCGGCGAAGCCAAGATCGGCCTCGGCGACCTCGACCGCGACGCCGTGCTGGGCCTGCGGGCGTGGGCCGAAGACGCCGGTGGTGCGCTCGTCGTCGAAGCGGCAGCCGAGGCCGAGGTGCTCGATCCCTGGGGCGCTCCGCCGGCATCGGTCGACCTGCAGCGACGAGTGAAGGATGCTTTCGACCCCGCCGGCGTCGTGAATCGGGGCCGGCTCCCGGGCCGGATCTGATGGGCTGGGTGACGGCGGAAGCGCCGACCAGGGCCGAGTTGGATGCCTGCATCAGCTGCGGGCTGTGTCTCCCGGTGTGTCCGACGTTCCGGCTGACCGGCGACGAGGTGGCCTCGCCCCGGGGCAGGCTGGCCGCCATGTCCGCGGTCGCCGAGAACGAGCTGATCGTCGACGACGTGTTTGCGGATGCGATGGGCTTCTGTCTTCAGTGCCGGGCGTGCGAGGTGGTCTGCCCGTCGATGGTGCCCTTCGGCAGGGCGATGGAAGGCGCCCGCGCCGAGGTCGCCGCCCAACTTCCGAGCAAGTCGAAGAAGCTGCGCCACCTCCTCCTCGGCAAAGGCCTGGCATCGCGGGGCGCCCTCAGAGCGGCCACGCTTGCCGCTGCGCTGGCACAGAGGACGCGGCTCGATCGCGTGTTGCCAGGGCCGCTGGCTCGGGCACGGGGTCTGCGGCGGTTGCCGCTGCGAGTCGCGAGCGCCGTCGGATCCACCGCCGCAGCACAAGGGCCACCGCTGGGTCGCGCCGCGCTCCTCGCCGGATGCGTGATGGACCCTTGGTTCGGTCCTGTGCACGAGGCGACGATGGCGCTTCTCTCCCGCGGTGGCTACGACGTCGAGGTTCCTGCGGCGCAGACCTGCTGTGGCGCCCTCGCCGCCCACGACGGCGCCTCCGCGGCGACCAGCGAGCTGGCGACCCGCAACGTCGCCGCCTTCGCCGGCTACGACGTGGTCGTGGCGAACGCGGCAGGCTGCTCGGCCCACTTGAAGGATTACGGGCATTGGGCCGCCGGCGGGGACGACCTGGCGGCACGCACCCGGGACGTCACCCAGGTCGTTGCCGACCTCATCGAGAACGAGCGGCTGCCGACATTGCCGGAGGGCCGTGGCGAGGTCGCGGTGCAGGATCCCTGCCATCTACGCAACGCACAGCGCATCACCGCCGAACCGCGGCGCATCCTGGAGGCGGCCGGGTACACGCCCGTCGAGATCGATCCGGTGGGCATGTGTTGCGGGGCGGCGGGGGTGTACATGGTCTTGCACCCGGAGACGTCCGATGTTCTCGGCCTGCAGAAGGCGGATCAGATCCGGACGGCGGGCCCCTCTCTCGTCTCGTCGGCCAACCCCGGCTGCGAGATGCAGCTCCGCTCGTATCTCGGGCCCGATTTCAGGGTCGCC
Source organism: Acidimicrobiia bacterium (assembly GCA_041557775.1). Classification (GTDB taxonomy): domain Bacteria; phylum Actinomycetota; class Acidimicrobiia; order Spongiisociales; family UBA5794; genus DATHZQ01. The sequence goes on from JBFFFX010000184.1 coordinate 3,911, forward strand.
CATCCCGTCGAGCTGTACCACGAGGCGCTGCTGGCCGCCGACGCGGACTAGCGGGGCCGCCGGCCGGGTAGCCTGCGCTCATGCCAGATCAACCCGTGAACCTCACCCCGGGCGGACTGCCGGAGACCGTCTTGCCCGACGAGCCCGCCGATGTCCGCGCCGCGCTGGAGGCGGCCCTCGCCGATCCGGCTGATCCCAAGGCTGCGGTCGCCGCCGTCGTGGCGCGCCGGCCGCGGTACCTCGACGCCTGGGCCCGGCTGGGCGAGCTCGCCGGCGACGATCCGGTAGAGGCCTACGCCTACTTCCGGATCGGCTACCACCGCGGCCTCGACACGCTGCGGGGCTCAGGCTGGCGGGGGAGCGGCTTCGTGCGGTGGCGCCACGAATCCAACCGTGGCTTCCTCCGCGCGCTGCGTGGTCTCGGCGACGCCGCCGCCACGATCGGTGAGCAGGATGAGGTCGACCGGATCGACCAGTTCCTCACCCAGCTCGACCCCGACTGGGACCGCACCGGCTGACCGCTCGAGGCGGTCCCGCGCGGGCTGTGGTTGCGGAACCGAGACCAGTTTTCGACAAACCGTCGAAGAACCGGACTTCTTGCCCTAATCACTGGCACCGGCAGTTCCACCACATGCGCAGAGATGCACGGTTTCAAGAACAGGTCGGCTGGCTACTACAGGTACGGCGGATGCGGCGGTCCGATCTGATGAAACGTTCGCGATGGCGTGACGCATCGTCCGGTGGTTGGGCGATTGCCTCGCTGGCGGCGGTGGTTCTAGTCGCCTCCGCGTGCGGCAATGGAGAGTCCCCGGCATCGTCATCTGCGGTCGAGGCAACTGTAACGACGGCCAACTCCTGAGGGTTGCTACCGCCGAACGAGCCCGAGGTCGATCACGGTGCGTGCGATGCGATGACGGTGGCCGATCTCGTCGCAATCGGATCCTGAGGAGGGACCATCCGCACAGGGTTCGGAGGTGTTGTCAGCCGTCCGCCGTCCACTCGCCCCTGGCCATGACCCACTGGCACTCGATGCCGATCTCGCCGGGGGCAGTCTTCTCGCGGGGAACCTCGCGGATCAGTGTGAACCCGAGCCTTTGCGGGACGCCGCGACTGGCCACGTTCGCCTTGTCGTGGTGGATCTCGACTTGCTCGATCTCGGGCAGCGTGAAGGCCAGCGAGGTGAGAGCCCGGGTGGCTTCGGTGGCGTAGCCGTGACCGACATGCGCACTGTGGATCCAATACCCGATCTCCAGGGCTCCGGGCCCGACGCGACAGAGGAAGCCCGCGCTGCCGATGAACCGATCGCCGAGGTGGATGCCGAGCGGCGCATCGCCCCCAGCTCTCCACTCCTTTCGGGCGCCGGCTATGAGCGCTTGTCGCTCCTCCATCGAGAGAGGTTCAAACGCCGCCCACTCCATCCACGGCAAGAGGTCGTCCAAGCTCTCGGCGACTGCGTCCGCCATTGCTGGCGCATCTGCCGGCTCCCACAGCCGAAGCGTCAGTCGTTCGGTCTCGACGTAGGATGGCAGCTGGCGGGGTCCCGTCATCACAGCGGCTTCTCGAAGAGGATCAGGCGGCTTGTCTCGAAGCCCGTGCGGTCCAATTCGGCGATCAGCCAGTCGACGTCGGGCAGCTTGAGGGTGAGGCGGTGCGCGCCGAGGTCGGCGGCGAGATCGAGGGCGGACTTGAGCAGCTCACCGACGTGGTCCGGTCCCGTCTCGAGCCAGCCCACGGCGAGGGTGTCCTGGTCCACGGCGCTCATGACCCATCCCGCCGGGTTCGTCCAGAAGGCGCCGCCTCTGGCCGCCCGCGCGAGGTCGTCCGGGGTCAGCCGCCGCCACGTCCATCCGATGGCGAACAACCCGCGCGCGGCCCGGCCCAGGGCGCCGGACGACCATGCCATGAACGCAGGCGTCGCCTCCGCGGAAGGGGCGGCGACGAGGC
>JBFFFX010000185.1:0-5852 GCA_041557775.1 Acidimicrobiia bacterium
CGGGTCGCGCATCCCGAATGCGATAACTCATCGAGGAGAGGTTACGAGACGGAGCGCTGGTGCGGGGTGAACAGGTTGCGGGGTTGGTGACCCCGTACCCCTGCGACGGTGTTGTTGCGGTACCTTCCCCTTCTTCGTGGGGGACGGTGTGTGCCCCGTACCCCTGCGACGGTGTCGCTGCGGTACCTTCCCCCTCTTCGTGGGGGACTGTGTGTACCCCCTACCCCTGCTTCGTGGGGGACGGGCTAGTACTTCGCCAGGGATCGGGCGTGTTCGACGATGCCTTCGATGTTGGGCATGAGCTGCTTTTCGAGGCTCGGGGCGAACGGGAAGGTCGGAACCTCGGGTGTGCAGTATCGACGCACGGGGGCGTCGAGCCAGTCGAATGCTTTCTCCATGATCTGGGCGACGACCTCGGCGCCGAAGCCACCGAACTGGGTGTCCTCGTGTACCACCAGGACCTTGCCGTTGTACTTGACGGCGGCCTCGATCGACGGCCAGTCGAGAGGACGCAGCGACCGCAGATCGAGGACGTAGGCGTCGATTCCTTCCTCGGCGAGACGGTCGGCCGCCTCGACGGCGAAGTGCGCCATGGTGCCGTACGCAACGATCGTGACATCCGCGCCGAGCCGGCGAACGGCGGCCTTGCCGATCGGGACGCGGTGGTCGCTTTCGGGCACGGGTCCTGTGGCCAGCCGGTAGAGCTTCTTCGGCTCGAGGACCATCACAGGATCGGGGTCCTCGAGCGCCGAGTGCAGCAGACCCTTCGCATCGGCCGGGGTCGATGGCACGACGACCTTGAGGCCTGGAACGTGGGTGTAGAAGGCCTCGATCGACTGGCTGTGATACAGGGCGCCGTGGATGCCGCCGCCGTACGGCACGCGAATCACCAGCGGGCAATGCCACCTTCCGTTGGTGCGGTAGCTGATGCGGGCGGCCTCGGAGACGATCTGGTCGAAGCCGGGGTGGATGAAGTCTGCGAACTGAATCTCGGCGACCGGCTTGCCGCCTGCGGCCGCTTTGCCGATCCCGATCCCGATGATGAGCGACTCGGCGAGAGGGGCGTTGAACGCGCGTTCGCCGCCGAAGCTGTCGGTGAGCCCTACGGTCGCCTTGAAGACGCCGCCCTTGGGATCGGCCACGTCCTCGCCGAACACCGATGCCTCGGGGTGATCTCTCAGTATCTCGTGCAACGTGCTGTTGATCGCCGTGATGAGGTTGACCTCGGCGCCATCGGGGTCAGGCTCCGGCTCAGTGGCCGCGACGGTCGGCTCGATCGGCAGTGTGTAAACGTGGCTCAAGGCGTCCTGGGGGTCCGGCGCCTGTTCGGCGTCGGCGACAGCGAGGGCGATGGCCTCGGTCACCTCCAGGTCGATCCGCTCCTCGGAAGCCTCGTCGAGGAGACGCGACTCCACGAGATACTGGCGGAGCACCGTGATCGGGTCCTTGCGGCGCCACAGCTCGACCTCTTCCGCAGTTCGGTAGAGCTTGTCGTCGTCGTCGGACGTGTGGGCGTAGTAGCGGTAGGTCCTCGCTTCGATGAGTGTCGGGCCTTCGCCGTTGCGGGCGCGCTCGACTGCCGCCGACATCACCCCGTAGACGGCGAGCACGTCGTTGCCGTCCACCTCGATGCCGGGCATGCCGTAGCCCTCGGCGCGGGCGGCCACGCTGCCGGCGACCTCTTGCTCGACGGGCACGGAGATGGCGTAGAGGTTGTTCTCCACGACGAAGATCACAGGCAGTTTGTGGATTCCGGCGAAGTTCATCGCCTCGTGCCAATCGCCCTCCGAGGTGGCTCCTTCGCCCGACATGACGGCGACCACACCCGGCCGCCCCGAGGCTCTCAGCTCGTGGGCGATGCCGCAGGCGTGAGGGAACTGGGTGGCGATGACGGAGGAGTGGGAGAAGATGTTGAGACGCGGTTCGGACCAATGGTTTGGCATTTGCCGGCCGCCGCTCGACGGGTCCTCGGCCTTGGAGAAGACTCCGAGGAAGAGATCTCGCGGTGTCATCCCGATGGCAAGGCTGAACGCCACGTCCCGGTAATAGGGGAGGGACCAATCGATGCTGGTGTCGAGGGCGCATGCCGCGCCTACCTGGGTTGCCTCATGCCCGGCGACCGAGACGACGAAGGGAACCCTCCCTTGCCGGTTGAGCGCCCACATCCGCTCGTCGAGGCGTCGCGCCAGCAACATGGTCCGGTACATGCCGACCACCTGCTCGTCCGTGAGCCCCAGGGCTTTGTGGTCCCGTACGTTGTCGATTTCGAGCATGAGCGGTGCCTCTCCCTCCGTCAGGTCCGGCGCAATCCGCGATGGCGACGCAGTGAGCCGATGCGGTCGATGCGCTCCTGGGCCACCTCGACCGCGGCGAGATGTGGATTGATGCCGCGATCCGATGCCGTCCTCAGGACGTCGGCTACCGCGACCTGGATGTTGTCGATCGCAGTCGCCGCCCGGCGCACTTCGTAGCCGCCGATGCCGACTGCGACGTTGATGATCCCGCCGGCGTTCACGACGAAGTCGGGGGCATACGTGATTCCTCTCGCAACCAGCCGATCGGCGTCCTCGTCGACCTCGAGCTGGTTGTTTGCCGATCCGACCACGGCGGCACACACCAAGCGGGGGATCGTGCGGGCGTTCAGCGACGCCCCGAGGGCGCAGGGAGCGAAGAAGTCGCATTCCACTTCGTAGATCTCGTCGAGTCCGACGATGGCCGATCCGTGGGCGCTGGCGACGGCATCGAGGGCAGCTTGGTCGACATCGGCGACCACCGTCGACGCCCCAGCCTTGGTGAGGCGCTCCACCAGATTCGCCCCGACCTTGCCTACGCCTTGGACCGCCACGGTCCGGCCCTCGAGGTCCTCGCTGTCCCACAGGTACTCGGCCACGGCGCGCATCGCGTTCATCACCCCGCGGGCGGTCGCCGGTGAGGGATCCCCGGAGCCGCCCAGCTCTGCCGGCAGCCCCGCCACCCACTCCGTCTCGCGAGAGATCATCGCCATGTCCGCCGGCGTGGTGCCGACGTCCTCCGCCGTGATGTAGCGGCCGCCGAGCGAGGCGACGATGTTGCCGTAGGCGCGGAGCAGTCGCTCCGACTTCATCGTGCTCGGATCGCCGATGATCACGGCCTTGCCGCCCCCGAGATCGAGGCCTGCAGCGGCCGACTTGTACGTCATGCCCTTCGACAGCCGGAGCACGTCGGTGAGCGCTGCCTCTTCGGACTCGTACGGATAGAAGCGGGTCCCGCCGAGAGCGGGACCAAGAGCAGAGGAATGGATGGCGATGATGGTGCGAAGACCCGATTCCTGGTCCGAGCCGAACAGCACTTGCTCGTGCGTGTCCGACCCGATCGCCTCGAATACAGCCAACTGGCCTGCTCCCTTCAGGAATCCCGCGCCGGCAGCACGCGCGGGGAAGATGCGACATCATTGTAGGAGAGTGGGCCGTGTGAGGGCGGGGATGTGTGGCCCGCGTCGAAAGGCAGAGCGGCGCCGCGTCGCCGCGAACGGTTTCCCTTGGCGGAACGCGTAGCATGCTTCCCGTGATCCGGTCAGCTCACCTCCGTGTCTACATGCCCATCGACCGCGTCGGCGCCTTCCATTCCCACGTGGATGCCGGGCGCGGCATGGTGCGGGCCAGCGACCACTTCGTGTGGACGGGACCCATGGGGGATGACGCCTTCGCCGTTGACTGGGCCGGCCAACGCTACGTGTGTCCCCGCTACCCCCGGCTTCGTATGCTCGAGGGCGTGCTCTCGTTCAGGGAGGATCATCCCGGTTCGGCGCTCATGTCTGAGCTGGCGGTCAGGTGGGCGTCGCAGGAGCTGTCGCGGATCCGGGCCCAGTCGCCCACGGCCCGCTCGTACATCCTCAGCTCTCCATGGCATGTGCCGTTGCGGTGGTACGCGTGCTTCGACCCCGGGGATCGTGAGCTGTACGACGGGGCCGACGGCACGTCCATTCGTTATCGGACCGACCTTGCCGATGCGCTGGTCAGGCTCGAGCGTGCGATCGGCATCCTCGAAGAGGCTGGTTTCGAGGACGCGATCGTTGCCGAGGTGGGCGAGTTGGAGCACTGGCTCCGCGAGTTCTCCACGCACGCGATGCTCGAACTCGATTACGGCGCCGTCGCCGGTCTCTTCAGCGACGGCGCGCTGGCGCTCGACGAGTCAGCTGCCGACGTGCACCGGAGTCTCGATGCGCTGGAGCGGCTGGATTACGAGGAGGCCGGCATCGCGTATGCCGAAGTCGCCGGTCGCTGGGCACCCGCCCAGGCGCTGGCCTACGTCAACTGACACGATCGCGGCCAAGCGGCCGCGCTGCGCAGGGGGCGGCGCGGACTGGACGTATCTGGCGAACGGGTAGCCTCAGCTCATGCATCTCTATGCCCGCGTGAATGTCCTCGAAGGCAAGGCCGTGCGCCTCCCGCGCGGTGACATCTCGGACGTGATCTTTCTCGATGCCGATCCCGTCCAGCGCGCCCGAGGTTGGGTTGCGAAGGGGGCGGATCGTCTGCACATCGTCGACCTGGATGCGGCGGCGCACGGCGACTATCGCAACCGAGCGATGATCCGCGACCTGATCGCCGCCGTCGACGTGCCCGTCCAGGTCGGGGGAGGCGTGCGTTCGCCGCAGGAGGTCGATCGGCTGCTCGCCGCCGGCGCCGACAAGGTCGTGATGGGGACGGTCGCCATCATCGACCAGGTGCTCTTCTGGGACCTGTGCCGAGCCCATCCGGGCAGGATCGTCGTGAGCCTCGACGTGCGCGAGGACGAGGAACTCGCGATCCGCGGTTGGACGACGAATTCAGGCCGCTACCTCGAGGAGGCGCTGATCGAGCTGTCCTCCGCGGGCGCCGCGGGCTTCATGCTCGCGGAGGTGGGTCGCGACGCACTCGCAGAGCCGCCCAACATCGAAGCGCTCGAGCGGACGCTCTCCATCGTCGATGAGCCGGTGATCGCTGCGGGCGGGGTGCGCAACTTCGACGATCTGCGCCGGCTCAAGGAGCTCGAGGTCGCCGGCAAGCGCCTCAGCGGCGTCGTCGTCGGCCGCGAGGTCACGGCCGGTCGCTTCACGGTCGAGGATGCCTCGGCGCTGCTCCGCCGCACCGGTCCGGCCGCCGGGCCATGGAGTCTCGACGAGCTCCGGACCCAGCTCGTGCGGTTCCGGCAGGATGCCGGGGAGGGCGCCACGGCGGAGGCCTTCGTCGGCTGGCTCGATCTGGGCCGGTAGCGCCCGTTCGCGCTCAGCCTCCCCCGGGCCGACCGAGTTCGCTTCGGATCAACTCGGCGTACTCGTCCAGCCGCTCGCGGGCGGGCGGGGGCTCGTAGCGAATGCTCAGGCCGAACCCGTCGTCGGCGAAGCGCGGCAGCACGTGGATGTGCGCGTGCGGGATCTCCTGCCCGGCGACTTCGCCGTCGGCGAGGAACAGGTTGATGCCCTCGGTCAGCAGGGGGCTCGACCGCAGCGCGGCGGCGCACCGCATGGCCACCTCCATCATGCGCGCCCCGGTCGCTTCGGGTACTTCGGCGAGCAGCGCGGCGTGGTCCTTCGGAACGACGAGCAGGTGCCCGGGCGTCACCGGCAGGATGTCCATGAACGCCAATGTCGTGTCGTCCTCGTGGACGACCGAGCGCGGAGCCTCTCCGGACACGATCGCACAGAAAATGCAGCTCTTGTCTTTCACCGTCATGGGCGCAGCGTAAATCGGCCTGGGCCCGCGGTCGAGTCGCGTCCTTCTGCGGTCTTCCCATTCGAGACTCCTGCCGGGACACAGCGTCGCCGGCATCGAACGATTGACACCCTCGCGGGCGTCGTGGTACCTTCCGTGGGAGCGCTCCCGGGAGCGCTC
>JBFFFX010000186.1:0-5846 GCA_041557775.1 Acidimicrobiia bacterium
CCCCGGGCCGGGCGTCGAACGTCGGAGGGACATGAAGGCGAAGCACGCGAGCCGTGCGCTGGCGCTGGGGCTGGTGCTCGCCGTCGCACCTGCGTGTGGCGCGGACGAGTCGGCGGCGGAGGGCAGCGACGCCCCGGCCACGACCACCGCCCACGCGACGACAATGCCTCCGGCTACGACGATGCCGTCGGAGGTGACCACGAGCGTCCCTTCCGGGGAGGGAACGACCACCATGCCGGATCGCACGGATCGCACGGACCGCACTCCCGAGACCCTGCCCGAGTCCGTCCCGCCGCAGGCAGTGTCTCCGGGGACGGTGACGGGTGAGGTTCCCGACGAATTGCTCGCCCCCGTGGTGGGCGATGCGGCGAACCGCGCCGGGATCGACTCCGGCGGAGTCGTGGTCATCACGGGTCAGGCGATGCTGTGGAGCGATGGATCCCTGGGATGCGCCGAGCCCGGCCAGGTCTACACCGACGCAGAGGTTCCCGGCTACTGGGTCGTGGTCGAGGCCGCGGGTGTCGCCTTCGACTACCGGCTCGACGACCGCGGCTTCTTCAAGCTGTGCACCGGCCCGCTCCCGGCGCCGGGCGACTCGAGCCCCTCGTCCTGAGCGAGGTCGGTCGGAACCGCCGGCCCCCGCAACGAGCGAGGGGCGGGATCCGCAGACCCCGCCCCGTGTTTCGCTCTGTCGTCGTGATGGTCAGTTGCCGATGATGGTCCTGACGTAGCCTGCGCTCGCCTGGGTCACCAGCACGATCGCCTCGCTGTCGGCCACCGCACCGCCGCGGGCGCCTCCGCCGCGGTCACCGTTGGTGACCAGGAGGACACCCAGCTCGGGGCTGTTGCCGGGGAACGGGCCGAAGTCGATGACCTGCATCGTGGCCTCGGCGTTGCCGGGGATATCCACGGGAACGCCGAAGTACTGCTCACCCAGCGGCGTGATCGTCAACCCGCCGACCAAGTCGCCGGGACCGCCGTAGTACCAGTCCTGGGCGATCACGAACGCATCCACGTTGGTGGAGAGCATGTCCGTGCCGGTCAGGCCGATCTGCTCACCGCAGATGTACATCACGGTGTTGCCCGTGACGGTCGAGTGCTCGGCGAAGAAGAACGCCGAGGTACTGCCCGTCGCCAGATTGAACGCCCAGGTGACCTGGCGGCCGTCTCCGACGCTGCTGAACGTCAGGTCCCGGTTCAGGACCACGTAGTCCGACACCCCGTCCTGGTCGGTGTCCAGCCACACCTGGTGGCTCACCGGCAACAGGTGCGACTGACGTTCCCACGTGTTGATGGCGAACAGCCAGATGAACGACGTTTGTCCGGAGCAGAAGCCCGGCGGCACCGGGATGGTGTTGACCCCGACGGCCCGGATGTCGGGCGTCGGGCTCTGTGCACCAGGCCCACCCTCCGGCAGGTCCGGGCTCACCGCGATCAGCGCGTACGCATCGTTCTGCGCCGTCCCGACGCCCTTGTTGTGGAGCTCTACAAGCGCCTCACCACCCTCGAACAGCAGCGTCGAGTTGTCCGCGGCCTTCACGTCGGCGGCCTTCCGCGGCAGGACGTGCCACGGCACGTGGATCGACGTCCCGTCGCCGGCCTCGAGCACGACGTACCCGTCGAACTCGTTGGCGGTGAGGGCAGCCGGATTGGCGCCCTGGGAGCCCGAGTTCATCGCGTTGCCCGGCAGGTTGGCGCCGGTGATGGTCATGTCGACCAGCACGGTCCGCGATGCGCCGGCCGCGATGCTGACGTCGCTCGGCGAGATGTTCACCGACACGGCGCCGCTATCGGCGTCTGCCGCATACCGGAAGGTCGGCGCCACGCTGAGGGTCATCCGCGAATCCGAGTAGTTCTGGATCCGCAGGGTCCTCTTCAGCTTGACCTGGTCGTGAGCAACGTCGACGTGACCGAAGCTCAGCGTCGGCAGCAACGTGTCGTCGTCCCAGGCCGCCAGCGGCGTGGCCACCGCAGCGTCGACGCGCACCTCGCCGCCGCCGATACGGGTGATCGGAGCGAGACCCGTGAACGGGTCGGTGTCGATGTTCGTGTCACCCGTGTTCACCAGCCGCGCCTTGGCTTCGGCCGGGCTCAACCCGGGCTCGGCCTGCAGCAGGAGCGCCGCAGAGCCGGACACCATCGGAGCCGCCCCGGACGTGCCGCCGAAGGGGCCCGTGCCCGTGCCGGAACCGGCAATGGCCGAAACCGAAGCGCCGGGGGCGCCGATCTCCGGCTTGACGATGTGGCTGAGCATCGCCGGACCCCGCGACGAAGAGCCGACCATCTGCCCGATCAACGGCAACTGGTTCGCCGGATCGAGCGTCGCAGTGGCCGGGATCGACGCCTTGATGGCGTTCGAGTCCGCCTGGCTGATCATGTAGCCGGGAATGCCCGGCAGCGGGCCGCCTCCGAACCCGCCTGCGAAGGGGGCTCCTGGAGCGACGAGGCCGATGATGCCGGCGAGACCGCCGCCGGCCTCGACGTTCTGGATCTTCGCGCTGAAGAAGCAACCGCCGCGGTCGATGAGTACGACCTTGTCGGTCAGGCTCCCTGGGGCGAACGGGGCGCACCCGTTGAGGTTGCCGCCCGCACCGTCGCCGTATTGCACCGGCCCGCTGACGACGCCGGCAAGCGGAGTCGACCACGGCTGGAACACCGCCGGGTAGTCGGCGCTACCGACCGAGATCAGCTGCAACGATGCCGAGGGCACCTGCGTCTGGGCCACGGACAGAGCCGCCGCCGTTGCCGAGGGTGTTCCCGTCACGAACGGCTTGTCGGCGCTGTTGCCCGCAGATGCCACGGTGAGCACACCGAGGGCGGCTGCGTTCTCCACCGCCTGCGACAGGTCGTCATCGAAGGCCTGCCCATAGGTCGAGCCGAGCGACATGTTGATGATGTCGACGGCGTCGGCCGGGTCACCGTCGCCGTTCGGGTCGACGGCGAAGTCCATACCGTTGATCAACGCGATACCGGAGCAACTCGACGAGACCGACGAGCAGACCTTGACGGCGTAGATGTCCGCACCGGGGGCCACACCGCCTGCGCCGCCGATGATGTCGGCGACGTGCGTGCCGTGTCCGGCCTGCGGGCCGTCATCGATCGGGTCCGGATCCGGTAGCTCCGGCCCGTTGGGCCAGACGCTGCCGACGAAGTCATAGCCGCCGACCACTTTGGCCGTCGGGAAGGTCCCCGGCTCGATGATCGTCGGATCGTTGGCGGCATAGTCGGCCGGGTTGCCGCTGCCGCCGAGTGCGGCATGGGTGTAGTCGACACCGCTGTCGAGCACGGCGACGCTGACGCCGCTGCCGTCGTAGCCGTCTGCCTGTACCGCAGACGCACCGATGTACGGCACGGTCTCGCTCAGGTCCAATTCGTAGTCGATCACCCGGCTGATGCGCAGCACGCCCGGATCGGCGGCCAGCGCTTCCAGCTGCCCTGCGTCGACCTCGAGGAACACCGCGTTGAGCACGGTCTGCGTGTCGGCCAGCAGCTTGGCGTCCGGGGCGATCTGAGCCGCCCGGCTCATGAAGCCGGATTGCTCGGCCTGGACCGCCCGCTTGTGGGCCTTCCTCGCCGCCGGAGTGGCCGCGGCGGATTCCGCCACGGAGTCGCCGACGAGCCGGACGATCACGGTTTGATCGCCCGTCGCCCCGAGGAGGCTTGCGTCCAGCCCGTCTGAGATCGTGACCGGTTGGTCGAGTTTCATGTCGAGAACGTGCTCGGGTACGGCACGTTCGGTCATGCGGTCGATGTCGTCCTGAGCCGTCGCCGTCGACGGAGCCATCAGGGCGAGGACCATCGCGAATACCGCACTGAGTGCGAGTAAGCGTTTCACACCTGCTCCCTTTTCCGCTGTTGCGGCTTTCCCCCCCGGCAGTCCGGCATCGCGCCGGCCGGCCCCGTGTGGGTGCACCGCACTCTTCTCACCGGAGAGTACACGGATCGGGGTAGTCGCAAAACGGGAAAGGGCTCCGAGAGGCAAGATTTCGCCGGGATGGCAGATTGCGTGGAAGGGGGACGTCGGCTGGTCGTCTGTGGCGAATCCGCGAGACAGATTGCTGGGGCGCAGGGCCCGAAACGCCCCGTGATGTCGCAGAAGCGGCGGGCGGTCGGCATACTGTGGCTCATGACGGCCACTCAAAGGCGCTCGGTCACGGCGCGGAAGGCGGAGACTCGGCGGCATCTGCTCGACGTTGCCGAGTCGCTGTTCGGCGAGCAGGGCTTCACGGACACGTCGCCCGCCGACATCTCGTTCGCCGCGCACATGGGCCGCACGACCTTCTACGAGTACTTCGACGACACCGAAGATCTGCTTGCGGCGCTGGTCGAAGAGCGGCTTCCCGAGATCACCGAAGATATCCTCGGCGCCATTCCGCGCGACCTGGGCCCAGAGCGGCAGCTCGCCGAGCTGGCGGTGCGCATGGTCGAGTTCGCCGCCACCGACCATGTGCTCGGTCTTCAGCTTCATCAAGGCCTTCCTGCCCTGTCCCAGACGACACAACGCCGCATCGCCACCGCCCACCGCACCCTGTCCATGGAGTTCGGCCGCATCTTCCGCGAGGGGGTAGAGATCGGTGTCTTCCGTGCGGTCCCGCCCGATCTGGCGGCCGCCTTTGTTCAGGACCTGACGATGGCGGCCGCCAAGTCGCTGATGGCATTGAAGGAGCCGAAATCGCGTGTCCGCGAGGTCGCCGACGAGCTGGTCGCATTCTTGCTGGGTGGTCTTCGGCACTAGTGTCAGCGCCATTAGAGGAGCGATCGCGCGGAGGAATGGCGTGGTTGTCGGCTTCGGCCTCGGTCCCCGGCTCTTTGTGCGCAAACGTGATCGAGCGGCGGCCCGACGGCACGCCAGGAGGCTCCCCAGTGAACGCGACGATACGGCGCAGGTCAGGATCTCTGGGAACCCGACTGGGCTGCCGCGTCGTCTCACGGAACATGGCGAGGCTGAGCCGGCCTTCGATTCTGGTGGCGTCCGTTGCGATCGTCTTGAGCGCATGCGGTGGTGCGGGGGACGATACGGTTTCGGCGGCTTCGTCCTCCCCCCCGGTCGCGGCGACATCCCCGCCGACCGACGACGTCCCGTCTCCAGCCGGCGGGGTCCCCGTTCCGAGCTACCAAGCCCCAGCAGGAGCAGGGGAGGAATCCCCGGCGACTTCGATCGAGCCCGAACGGATCGAGGAGCCCGTGATGAGTGGCTCCAGTCAGCTTGCCGGGACCGTTGCCGGCGGCACCGTGCAACGCACCCACGTGGGGGGTGAGATCCCCCCGGAGCTCGACAGTCTCGTCGCGGGCATGGTTGCGGACCTGGCCGGGCGTTTGGGTGTCGCTCCCAGGGAGATATCGGTGATCTCGGCCGAAGAAGTGGTCTGGGGCGATGCGAGCTTGGGGTGCCCGCAACCGGGCATGGAATACGCGCAAGTTCCCACTGACGGGATGCGGGTGATCCTCCTGGCCCGAGACGCCACGTACGACTACCGGAGCGGCGGTGACCGCGACCCGTTCCTCTGTGAGACCTCGCTGTCCGTGGACGAGTCGTCGAGGGCACTTCTGGAGCTCACCGAGGACGGTGTCGTCAAACGGGTGACGCCCCCCGACCAGGGCGATGCCCAGACCAAGGCGATCGATCTGCGCGACGATTAGGCGTTCCGGTGGATCCAGGCGGTCCGGACCGTCTCACGCCAGCAAGTGGACTGCAGGCTCCTAGATCCGATCGTCGTGGGTCGCTCACTCAACGGATGGTGACTTCTCGAGCCTCAAGGCGATGAGGTCGCCGGGGGATGGCTCCGGGGAGTCGCCGCCCCGCTATCCTCTCGGCCTTCGAGCCGGGATGCCCGAGCGGCCAAAGG
>JBFFFX010000187.1:0-5722 GCA_041557775.1 Acidimicrobiia bacterium
CCGGAGACGTCGCCGAGAAGGCAGGCGACATGGCCGAGGGCGCCTGGGACAAGGCCAAGGACGTCGCCGGAGACATCAAGGACAAGTTCGACGGTGATGACGACGCTGCAGAGGCCGCGGGCGAGGCCGCCGAGGGGGAGTGATCCTCCGAGCGACATCTCGTCTTCATGAGGAGCCGCTGCCGCCGGGTGGCGGCTCCTCTCTTGGACACCCCTCCGTCCGGCCTCTCGACGCAACGACGGTTCATCCATCCAGGGCGATCGCGAGCCGGGCGCGGTGCATTCCATGACCTACTCCTACCTCGCTCGCGAGCACCCGATCCGGATGGCCCACCGCGGGTCGCGGATTCTGTGGCCGGAGAACACGATGACCGCGTTCGCCGGTGCCGTCGAGCTCGGCTACCACTACGTGGAGACCGACGTGCGCATGACGCGGGATGGCATCGTGGTGGTCTTCCACGACGCCACGCTGGATCGCACCACCAACGGCACGGGCCGCATCGTCGACTGGCTCTGGGAGGATCTGCGGCACCTCGACGCCGGCTGGAGCTTCGAAGTCGACGGCGACTACCCGTATCGGGGGCGCGGCGTCGGAATTCCCCGCCTCGAGGAGGTCTTCGCGACCTGGCCGGACCTCCACCTCAACCTCGACCTGAAGGCATCCGGGATCGAGTGGGGGGTCGCCGAGGTCATCATCGGGATGGATCGCCGCGACTCGACCCTCGTCGCGTCGTTTCACGATCAGAGGATCGCGAGGTTCCGTCGCGTGACGGAGGGCACCGTCGCGACGTCGGCAGGCAGCCGGGCGGCGATCGCAGCATGGATGGCGTCGCGTCTCGGCAAAGCCTTTGTCCAGCCCGTCGCTGCGTATCAGCTTCCGTTTGATGCAACGGGGGCTCGGCTCGATCGCAGATTCGTCGAGGCGGCCCACGCCGCCGGTGCCCAGGTCCACGCATGGACGGTGAACGAGCCGTCCGACATGGCCCGCCTGCTGGACATGGGGGTCGACGGGATCATCACGGATCGACCCGACGTGCTGAACGAGGTGCTTTCGAAGCGCAGCCATCCAGCTTGAGTCGCAGGAGCGGAAGATCGCCCAATCGCCCCGCGATGCAGGGACGTTCGCTAGCTTGGGCGCACGCCGGAGGCTGGTGATGATGAAGAGAGCACACCCTCGAAGGAGTAGGCGCGATGCGAGTTGATGACGTGATGACGCGCAGGGTCGTCTCGGTCACACCGAGCGACTCGCTTCGGACGGCGGCAGAGCTGATGGCGGAGCACCACATCAGCGGTCTTCCGGTCGTGGAAGACGGTCAGCTGGTCGGCATGCTGACCGAGACGGACTTCCTGGAGCTGACCACCGGTCAAGGGCGGCACCGCTGGCTCGACGTGCTGTTCGGGAGAACCAAGCCGCCAGAGGCCGTGACCAGCGTCGGCGACATGATGACGCCGTCGCCCATCACCGTCGCTCCCGATCGCCGGCTGCGGGATGCCGCCCGGATCATGCTCGACTCACGGGTCAAGCGGCTGCCCGTCGTCGGCGAGGACGGCGCGTTGCTCGGGATCATCAGCCGCGCCGACATCATGAAGAGCTACGCCCGTTCGGACACCGAGATCCGCGACGAGATCGGGAATGTGCTCCACGAGTACATCGTGCGCGGCGTTCAGGTGGACGTGAACGAGGGCGCCGTCACCTTGGAGGGAACGGTGGCGCTGCGCACTGAAACGCGGCTTGCCGAGGAGCTCGTGCGCCGGATCGACGGCGTCGTGTCGGTGACGAATCACCTTGCGTGGAGATCCGACGATCACATGATCTAGGGCCTCACGGTCCGCGCCCTCGTCGCAGGGCGGTCAACCCTGCGGGGCGAAGGGAATGCCGCCGAGCTGGATGAGCCGGTCGATGACGGCGTCCCGGGCGTCCTCGAAAGGGCCCCGCACCTCGTAGTAGCTCTCACCGCGTTCTTGGATGTAGACGCGAAAGGACCCGCCGTCGTCGAGCACATAGAGCCCGTCTCGGGGTCCGACGACGTTGCGGCCCAGCGCCAGCATCGCCTCCGGCGTGGGGATCTCGGCGATCAGGTCGATTCGCTCCAGGTTGAAGGCCTCGGCGAAGTCCGCAGCGTTGGTGGCCCGCCGACCGAGCACCCGAGACGCGAGCTTCCACGCGCGCCGCTCGAGTATTGCTCTCGCCTGCTCCTGGCGGGTGGGTCGGGTCATGGGCCGGACAGCGTAGCCACGCGGCGAGAGCTTCCTGCGGCGAGTCCGCTGCTCGGCGCACCGGCGCCCTCGGTCGCGATGCTCCTCAGCCGTGCGGTTCGCGGACGAGGATGACGAGGTCGGTGAAGAGCCGCACTCCGGGCACGGCGTCGATCACGTCGCGCAGGTACGTGTGGGGGCTGTTGTACTTCACCTCCACGGTCCACGAGCGTGCGAGGGCGAACTCGAGGCAGTGTGCCGCCAGCGACCGGGTGATCGCCGCGGCCGCCGCGATCTCCGGGTCGCGCACCCCGCACCACAGCAGGCTCACCAGGTCCGGTGACGGCGCGAACTCGGACTCGCTCAGAGCGGCGGCGCCGACCAGCTCGCCGCCGCGGTGGGCGACGAACACGGCGTCGCCGCGGGCCGCACCGAGATAGACCGCGAGCTTCTCGTCGTCGCGCAGCGAGCGCGGCGGCGACCAGGGGTGGATCCAGTCGTAGAGGTCGGAGATCGCACCGGCGACCGCGGGTGCGTCGGCATCGCCGGCGCGTTGCACGGTGAATCCCGCGGTGCGCTTTGCGTCGGCCAGCCATTGGGCGGTGCGCGCGTCGCCGGGGTGCAGCGTGCCTTCGGTGGCCGTCTCGCCGACTGCGAAGCCGCGGTCCTCGAAGAACTCGACCGAGGCGTGGTCGCTCAGCATCTCTCGCACCATGACGCGCTGGGTGAACCTGGGCGCCAGGGTGCCGTACAGCGCAGCGCCGATGCCGCGGCGGCGAAACGCGGGGTCGACGGCGAGGCGCAGAAAGGACATCTCCACCCGGCGGCCCTTCTGCAGCGATGCGGCGCCCACGACGGTCCCGGCCATCTCTGCGATCACGATGTCGACACCGGAAGGATCGGCGGGATGCCATCCGGTGACGAACCCGCGCCGCATCTCACCGCCCCACTGCGCCACGCTCGGGGATTGGCTCAGCGCATCCAAGGCCGCCACGGCGAGACGCTCGATCGCGTCGCGGTCGTCCTCGGTCGCATCGCGCACCTGCAGCATGGCTTGCCCTTGGGGATCGCTCCCGGACAACCTACCTGCGGGCGAGGGGATCCTTGCGGGCCGCGCCCGTCAGGTGGCCAGTGCGATGAGCTCGTCGAGGGCGGTCGCGAGGTGCGCCGGGATCTCGTCTGCGTCGGGGGTGAGCTGGGGGCAAGCGACGACGCCGATGTCGACCTGGTCGAGGTAGCTCATGACGGTGATGTTGAGGGCGTTGCCGTCGTAGATCGGCGCCAGGGGATAGTTGGCGACGAGCAGTGCACCGGCCAGGAAGAGCGGCACCGGGGAGCCCGCCAGGTTGGACATCGTGAGATTGAACAGTGGCCGCATCCGCTCGCTGAGGTGGTGGGCGGCGGCGTAGCGGAACATGTGCGCCGTCAACGTCGCCGGGGCGATGTCGCTCAGCTCCCGCACCGGATCACCCTCGCCGCTGGTCAGCTGCGCCTTGGCGCTGTCGGTCTGCTCGGCGATGAAGGCGAGCCGATCGAGGGGATCGTCCATGTCGGTGCCGAGCTTGACGAACATGTTCATCAGTTGGTTCGCTTCGGCCGCAAGCGTCGCGTCGCCGCGGAACGACATCGGCACCATGGCGACCAGTGAGCCGTCGACGGTCTCGTCCCGGGCCTCGAGCCACCTCGCCAAACCGCCGCCGCACATGGCGAGGACGACGTCGTTGAAGGTCGCGCCCGTGGCCCGACGTACCGCCTTCACATCCGCCAGCGAGATCGAGCGGAAGGCGAACAGCCGCTCCGGCGAGAGCGCACCGCTGAACGAGACGGTCGGGGCGCCGGCGGGAAGCGTCGAGGCGACGGTGCCGTGACGATCGGCGGCGATGCGGCGCCGCGCCAAGACGGCGTGGACGCCGCGCTGCGCCGCCCGCACCGTGCGGAGGGGCTGGATCGCCAGCGATCCGGCTGCCCTTGCGAGCATGGCGACGTCGCCGGGGACCGCCGGAGGCTGCCAGGGCTCGCTTTCCGGGGGAACGGGGGCTGTCTCCGGGGTGAGGTCGAACATCGCTGCCGCCACCCGAACTCCGGCCATCCCGTCGATCGCCGCGTGGTGCGCCTTGGAGAGGACGGCGAACCGTCCGCCGGTGACCCCTTCGATCACCCAGCACTCCCACAGCGGCCTGCTGCGGTCGAGGGGCGTGGCCATCAACTCCCCGGCGAGGGTCGCCAGTTCTGCGGGTCCTCCCGGGGCCGGTACGGCGATGTGGCGGATGTGCCAGTCGAGGTCGAACTCCGGGTCGTCGACCCAGCGGGGATGATCGAGATGGAGGGGTACTTCGGCGAGGCGCCGCCGAAACTGGGGGACGAGGTGGATGCGCTCGGCGTACAGCCGCCGCACCCGGTCGACACTCCACGGCTCAGGCGACGTGGACGGGTCGTAGATCGCGAGGCTGCCGACGTGCATGTGGGCCGTCGGCGTCTCCAAGTACAGGAAATTGGCATCGAAGCTGGACAGCCGGCGCATGAAGGGACACCGTACGCAAGGTGTGCGGTGGTAGTTAGGGCCGGAAGTCAGCGTCTGCTGCGATCTCCCAGCCCCCGCCCGAACCGGTGCCGGGGCCGGCGGCGCGGGGGTTTCCCGCCTGCGGCGTCGCCGCCGAGGAGCTAACTCAGCGCAGGCTTGTACCCCGGTCGGCTCGCCTCGAAGTCATCGATCGATGCGGCGTGTTGCAGCGTCAGGGCGATGTGATCGAGGCCGTGGAGGAGGCAGTGCTTGGCGAACTCGTCGATCTCGAAGCTCGCCTTGAAGTCGCCGGCGGCCACCGTCTGGGTCTCCAGGTCGATGGCGACCTCGTTGCCCGGGTCCTCCGCCATCCGCGTCAGCTCGGCGCTCTCGTCTTCGGTGAGCACGACCGGCAGCAGACCGATCTTGTGACAGTTGTTGCGGAAGATGTCGGCGAACGACGGGGCGATGATCGCCTCGAATCCCCAGTCCTCGAGCGCCCACGGGGCGTGTTCTCGGGACGAACCCGAGCCGAAGTTGGGCCCGGTGACCAGGACTTTGGCGTTGGCGTACTCGGGACGGTTGGTGACGAAGTCGGGGATGAGCTCACCCTCCGTGTCGAACGCCCAGTCGTAGAACAGGAACGGCCCGAACCCGGTGCGCTCGACGCGCTTCAAGAACTGCTTGGGGATGATCTGGTCCGTGTCTACGTTGGCCCGCGGCAACGGCGCCATTTGCCCCTGTATCAATCCGACGGGTTCCATCAGCGGCGCCTCCTCGTGTTCTCGAATGGCTCCCCTTCAGGGGGAGCTGCCGAGCCGTGTGCGGCTCGGCTGAGGGGGTTGCTCGGTCCCGGCGCAAGGCGGGCAGGGGCTTCGGCTCGCAACCTGCGTGGCTCCGGTAGGAGCCGCTCAGGCCTCGCCCTGAACCCTCTCGTCTGACTCCTTGTCGAGATGTGGGCAGGGGCTTCGGCTCGCTGCGCTCGCCTGACCCCCCTCGCATCGCTGCGCTCTGCGATCCCCCCTGA
>JBFFFX010000188.1:0-5719 GCA_041557775.1 Acidimicrobiia bacterium
GCCTCGCTGGCCTTCACGGTGACGGCCATCGACGGCATCGACACGGTGGATCTGTTCCTCGACGGAGTGGATATCGACGTCTTCTCCTCCGAGGGCCTCGACATCGGCGCCGGCGTCACCCGCAGCGACTTCCTCCCGACCCTCAGCGACGTCATCGGCGCCGATATCGCGCCGGGACTGTTCGTGGAGCGCCCAGCCGCGTTCGAGTTCGTCGCGAGCCCGATCGCCGTCACCGGCATGGTACGGAGCTTCGAGGGCGACTTCTCGTGGGAGCTGTACGACCGAGAAGGTCTGCCACTGGCCAGCGGTGGCTCGATGGTTGGCGGAGGACCGGAGTTCCACCCGTTGGACTTCACCGTCACGTACACCGTTTCCGAGGCTCAGATCGGCTCGCTGATCGTGTGGTGGGAATCGCCGGTCGACGGCAGTAGGGTCGACGTCCGGGAGACCCCGGTCTGGCTCATGCCGTAGTCGACGAGAGCGGGCGGCTCGCTGCCGCTGCAGATGCGCGATCGTTCCATGGCGGACACGGAGCGCTAGTGGCAGGCGTCGGCCGCGCCCCGGTCGATCCGATCGACTCGGCATCTGCGGAGGCGTCGCCGACCAGGCAACGTCCTTCGCTGGAGGCCTGTCGGGAGCCGCCCGCGCTTCGGCCGCGGCCGTCAGGCGAGGCTGCGTAGCACCTCGCCGAGCCAGAGCGGCTGGTCCGCGTGTGGCGTGATCGGGACGGTCACGACGCGCTCGTTGCCGGACAGCTGCTCGGCGCCGGCGGCGAGGGTCTCCGGTTCCCCCAGCACGTACCAGCGGGAGACACCGGGGAACCGGCCGGCTTCGCGAGCCGTGGTTCGCAACGAATCGTCGCCCGGCTCGAGCCACGTGGACACCACGAGGGCGTCGTCCACGACGTGGATGATCGGGCTCTGAGACAACAGTCGCCGGGTTGCCTCGTTGCGCAGGTCCAGGAAGGCGTGCAGATACCTGGTGAGATCGCTGCGGGTCAGTATCCCGCCCCACTTCGCCTTGAACCACACCGGGCCTTTGCCGAGGAACGGCACCGATCGACCCAGCGTGGCGTGGTCCAGACCCAGCTCGACGGCCCGCTCGAGGCTGCGGACGATGAGCGCTGCGACCACCCGCTTCTGCCGCACAGCGTTGTCCGCATCCCGGATGCCGAGACTCAACATCTCATAGCTCGTGTCGTGGCGGATGTTGAAGATCCCGGCGACCCATTCGTCGTCGATGTCGGCGCACACCACCTCGCCGCCTTGTTCCAGCTCCCGCAGCATGGCGTCGAGCGACCTGGTGCTGCCGTCATCTGGGTACCGTTGGGCCACGAGCGGTGTGTGATGTCTCGCATAGAACTCGCGAATCGCATCGGGATCGCTGGTGACGCGGTAGGTGAAGTTGGCCTTGCGGATGCGGCGAAAGTCCTCCCGAGTGGTCGACGTCAGGAGCTGAGCGCGCAGGGCTTCGAGATCGTCGGGCAGATTCGTGTGGAGATCGATCAAGGCCGGAACCACGATGGCTCGCTGGAGCAGGTCCGCAAGACCCTGGTGGCTGTCGTGCAGCCGCAGGATTGGGAGGCCCCCTGCGTCGGCCACCTTCATGATTCGGTCGGGGATGCGGCGCCGCCACACATAGCCGCGCGAACTGGTGCGGACGTCGTTGCCGCAGTAGAAGGCTGCGATGCTCGGCGCACGTTGCTCCGATCCGCCGAACCAGGCCATGCCGTCGCTGCCCTTGTAGATCGTGCTGCGCGGCAGATGGCGCCGCACCGTCGACCGGATGGCCCGGTATACGTGACCCAATCGAGGGCGGGCCAGACGCCGCCAGACCGGCGACGCGCCGGTCGCATCGGATCGGCGCTGACTTTCGTTGCTCTTGCCGTCTACCACAGCTGGCCCCCTGTCGGCGGAGCGATTCACAGTAGTTCGTATTCTGACGATGCAATGCGGCATCGCAGCTGAGTGAAACGGGAAGGACCACCTCAGCAGCGAGTACCTTTCTCCTATGGCTGACACTGAGAGGTACAAGCAGGCGGCGGCCGCGGCTGCCATCGATCGGATCCAGTCGGGCCAGGTGGTTGGCCTCGGAACCGGATCCACTGCGCGGTATGCAATCGAAGAGCTCGGGGAGCGCCTGCGCCTCGGCCGGCTCGGCGATGTCGTCGGGATCCCCACGTCGGAGGCGACGGCAGCGCTCGCCGCTCAGCACGGCATCCCGCTGACCGAGATCGGACGCAGCCCGATGGCGCTCGCCATCGACGGTGCCGACGAGATCACTCCGGGGTTGGCGTTGACCAAGGGCGGCGGCGGCGCCCTGCTTCGGGAGAAGATCGTTGCCGCGGCGGCGCATCGCTTCATCGTGATCGCCGACCATTCGAAGCTCGTGGAGCGGCTCGGTTCGACGTTCTCGATTCCCGTGGAGGTCGCCCGGTTCGGTGTTCGCGGGACGATGGACCAGCTGCGCCGGTTCGGCAATCCGACACTGCGCACCGTCGTCGACGAGCCGATGGTGACCGACAATGGCAACTTCGTCGTAGATCTCCAGGTCGAGCCGATCGACCATGTCGCCCGGTTCAACGAGCTGCTCTCCAGCACGCCCGGCGTGCTGGAGACGGGGCTCTTCGTAGGCATCGCCGACGAGGCGCTGATCGGCGGCCCGGGCGGCGTCACCGCGCTCACGCCCCGTTGACGCGTCGTCGGCTCAGCCGGCGTGCAGTGGCGGCCGCCGGTCGAGCCAAGGGTGGGCGCGTTCGAGCTGGCCGGCGAGCTGGAACAGCGTCGTCTCGTCTCCGGGCCGGGCGATGAAATGCGAGCCGATCGGAAGGCCGCCCGCGTTCCAGGCCAGCGGGACGGACATCGCCGGCATCCCGGTGAAGTTGGCGATCGGCGTGAACGGGACATACCGCCCGAGCTCGTCCTCGAGGTCGTCGAAGGGTTTGGTCTGGTCCAGCTCGCCGATACGTTTCGGCGGCTCGCCCAGGGTCGGGGTGAGCAGGAGGTCGTAGTCGGTGAGGAACGCTCCGAGCGCATACGCCGCTCGCTGGAGCGTGTTCGTGGCGAGCAGCAGCTCGCCGGCCGTCATCGCAAATGCCTGCTCCACGAGGCTCCAGGTGAACGGCTCGAACGAATCCAGCCCGGACTTGCGGCGATCGAGCCGAGCCACGGCACGCATCGTGCGGACGTCGCCGAGCAGCCGGCGCAGGGCCTTCCCGCCGGTGCGTCGCTCGACCGCCTGGAGGATCAGCATGAAGCCGGCCTGCGGCATGGCCTTCCACCAGTCGAGGAAGGCGGCGACGGTGGCGTCACGGTCCAACGTCGGGGAGGCCTCCTCGACGCGGTGTCCCAACTCCTCGAGCAGGAAGACCGTGTTGGACACGGCCGCGGCGCACTCGGGATGCACCGGATCCCCGTGGAAGTCGCGGGTGGAGAATGCGATCCGGAGCGGTGGGGGATCGACCTGCGCCGACTCCTCGTACGGACGGTCGGCACCGGCGGGTGTGAACCGGGCCCCGGGCAATCCGCCGGCGACGGCGTCGAGCAGCCGGGCGCTGTCGCGAACCGAACGGCTCACGCAGAACGAGGTGGACACGAAGTCGGCGGCGGCCGGCGGGTACATGGGGATCCGGCCGCGGGACGGCTTCATTCCGAAGAGACCGCACGCCGACGCCGGGATGCGGATCGACCCGCCGCCATCGCTCGCATGGGCCATCGGCACGATCCCGGCGGCTACGGCGGCGGCCGCGCCGCCGCTCGATCCGCCGGTCGAGTGCTCCAGGTGCCACGGATTGCGCGTCGCTCCGTGGAGAACCGGCTCGGTGGTGGGCAACAGGCCGAACTCCGGCGTGTTGGTGCGGCCCAGCGAGATCAGCCCGGCCCGGCGGAAGCGCAACACGACCTCGGGGGTGACCTCGCCCCGATAGTCGCGGAAGAACACCGATCCAAGGGTGAGCGGCTCCCCTTCCTCGGGCGTCAGGTCCTTGATGAGGAATGGAACGCCGCCGAACGCGCCGTCGGTACCGACCGTCTCGGCCTCGCGGCGGGCGGCATCGAAGCGCGTGCTGACGACCGCGTTGAGGGTCGGGTTGACGGACTCGAGCCGGCGCACCGCCGATTCGATCAACTCGGACGGCGTGACCTCGCCGGCCGCGACGAGGTTGGCGAGCGCCGTCGCGTCGCAGTCGGCGTATTCCGGCATAGGGTCGGCCACGAATTCCCCTTGGACCGGGCCAATCTACCGCCCCCTGCGGGGCTGCTCGACAGGCGGTACGCTTGCCTGGTGAACCGCCGAACTGTCGACCTCCGCCCCCTCGCCGGACTCGTGCTCGCCGCCGTTCTGCTGATCGTGCTGATCGTTGCCTTCGAGCCGCCGCCGGTGCATGTCTGGCCGGCCCACAATCCCGACCCCGGCGTCATCGGCCCCCAGGTCCCTTGATCGGAGTGTCGGCAACCCGTCATTCGTGACGGAACTCCGGTACCGGCGTCGTTGTGTCCCGCAAGGCCCGTCGCCCAGCATCGGACACCCCATGAAGCGCACAAGCCTCCTCATCACCGCCCTTGCGCTGGTGGCTGCCGCATGCGGCGGGCCGGCGAATCCCGGCGGCGACGGCGGCGAGGGAGCGACGACCAGCGCTGCGCCGACAACCACGACCACCGTGCCCGCACCTACGGAAGCGCCGCCGCCGGTGAGCCGCACCGAGGTGATCGACGAAGGAGATCCGGCGAACGTGGAGCTTCCATTCGAGTTGACCGTTGTCGGACAGGCCTGGCCCACCAACTGGGCCCGCCGGACGATCGAGCTGGATGAGTTGCGCATCGGGATCGGCGCTCCCGACCCCCGCGACCTGATTCGCCCGATCGATGATCCGATCTACGAGAACATCACGTCTGCGGACGAGTGGCTCGAGGATCGGGAACAAGGGATCTTGCTCGACGTCGCAGGTGAGGTCATCTTCTTTCCCATCCGGATTCTGATCTCCCACGAGATCGTCAACGACCAGCGCGGCGACGTCCCCTTCTCGCTGACCTATTGCCCGCTGTGCAACAGCGCTGCCGCGTTCGATCGCAGGGTCGACGGACAGGTGCTCCGCTTCGGCGTCTCCGGTCTCCTCCGCAACAGCGATCTCGTGATGTGGGACGACGCCACCGTCTCGCTGTGGCAGCAGATCACCGGTGAGAGCATCGTTGGCGACTTCGCCGGTACCCAGCTCACCTTCTTGCCCACGGCGCTGGTCCGCTGGGCGGACTTCAAGGCGAACCACCCGGACGGGGATGTGCTCAGCGTGGACAGCGGTCCGTTCAACTACGGCACGAACGCCTATGTCGGCTACACGAGCCGCACCGCGCCGTACGGCAGGTTCTTCTCGGGCGATCAGCTCGACGAGCGCTACGAGGCCTTGTCGCGCGTCGTCGGGGTCCGCGTCGGCGAGGCGACGAAGGCCTATCCATTCGAGGTCCTCGCAGAGGAAAGAGCGGTCAACGACGAGTTCAACGGTGTGCCGCTCGTGGTCCTGTGGGGGGCGGTGGACACCGCCGACCCGCTCGACTCGGGGCTGATCGCCAACGGTCAGGCCATCGGGACGGCGGTGGCGTTCGATCGGCGCATCGATGGACGGGTGCCTGCGTTTGTCCCACGTGACACGGAGACGGGCGCGCTCGAGTGAGGCCGCATGCTCTCGGGGAACGCTCAGCTTGATGGCGCGGACCATGGACGGCGC
>JBFFFX010000189.1:0-5708 GCA_041557775.1 Acidimicrobiia bacterium
GAAGCCGGTCTTCTCCTGCACGGCGAGGATCAGGTCACGCAGGTCTCTGGGGAGCTCCACGACGTCGGGAACCGGGAAACGGCTGATCGGTTGCTCGGGCACGGCATGCTCCTGGTGAGGATGACGCGACGATACCGCCGCCTGCGACGCACGCTGCACCTTGTGCGCCGCAGATCGTGCGCCTGCCTCGAGCGAGTGTGCCTCCGTAGGATGGAGACACCGGCAACCGGAGGTGTCCTGTGATCGACACGGGGAGCTTTGCGACTCGCGGCAAGGGCGGCCGGCCGGTCGCCCACGAGACCACCGTCGCCGCCGACCCCATGACGGTCTTCGACGCGCTCACCACGAGTGAGGGTGTCACGGCGTTCCTCGGGGTGCAGGCAACGGTAGATCTGGCGATCGGAGGCAGCTACGAGCTGCTCTTCGCCACCGACAATCCTCCGGGGGAGCAGGGTTCCGAGGGCTGCCAGATCCTCGCGTACGTCCCGGGGGAGTCGCTGTCGTTCAGCTGGAACGCCCCGCCGACGCTTCCGGCGATCCGCGGCCTCCACACCTGGGTCGTCATCACCCTGCGCACCGAGGGCGACGGCACCCACGTGCGCCTGGTCCACACCGGCTTCGCCGAGGGCCCCGACTGGGACGAGGACCGGGAGTACTTCGCGCGGGCGTGGGGCAACGTGCTGGCCGCGTTGGCGCTCCACTTCGAAGGATCGTCGGACGAATAGCCGGCCGCCGGGCTGCGCGACCCCTGGTGGCCGGTACCGGTCCTGTGCCAAGCTGTGTGGGTGGCGAACCTGAGAGATCACTGGGAGGACGTCTACGCGACTCGGGGAGCGATGGACGTCAGCTGGTACCAGGAGGATCCGGCGCGGTCGGTGCGGCTCATCACCGACGTGGCCGGAGCCGATGCGAAGATCATCGACGTCGGCGGCGGTGCGTCGCGGGTGGTCGACCGGCTCGTCGATCTGGGCTACGAGAAGGTCACCGTGTTGGACCTGGCCGCCAACGCGCTGGGCTACGCGCAGGAGCGGCTTGGAGAACGCGCCTCATTGGTGGAATGGGTGCAGGCGGACGTGACGGCGTACGAGTTCGCACCCGTCTTCGACGTGTGGCACGACCGCGCTGTCTTCCATTTCCTGACCGACCCGCAGGATCGACTCCGGTACGCCGCCCAGGTGGAGCGTGCGGTTGTCCCCGGCGGCCGCGTGATCGTCGCAACCTTCAGCCTCGACGGTCCCGAGTACTGCAGCGGCCTGCCGGTCCAGCGGCACTCGCCGGCGTCGATCGCTGCCGCGCTCGGCCCGGCGTTCGAGTTGCTCGGCGACGAACGCGAGGAGCACGTCACGCCGGCAGGCGCAGTGCAGCACTTTCTCTACGGAACCTTCCGTCTCCGCCGCCGCGATTAGGCGGCGATCAGGGGTAGAGCCACTCGACGAAGTCGCGGGCGCGCTCGACGACCGGGCGGTACCGCTCGTGCACCCACACGCCGGACAGCGTTTCCCCCCACGCCTCGCCGAGTAGCGACGTGCCGGGCCAGACGTCGTCGGGACGGCGAAGCTTGGCGAGCGGACGGCGTTCCTCCACGCAGTACGGCGTGGTGCGGTGCAGCATCCCGGTGACGATCAGCACGATGTTCCGGTCGGTGACGGCGACGATCCGGGTTGAGCCCGCGTGGAGCACGGTTGGCTGGAGGTTGACACCCATGAATACGAACCTGAGCTCCTCATCCTCCTCGAGGAACGGCACGATCCGATCGCCGAGGCGATGTCGCAGGCCGAGAATGCGTGGTGCGACCACGAAGTCCACGGTATCAAGCTGCGGGTTCTACTCCTATGGCCGCTAGTCCCCGAGAAGGGTCCGTTGACTATGGTGGTTCGAGCGACCAGTGGGTGCGTCTGCTGGGGAGGTTCCGTGACGAGCAGACAAGACCCCACCTTCGGCATCAGCATCGCCGAGGTGTTCCGCTTGGGCATCGTCGGCTACCGCCGCAACGTCCTTCCGCTGACCTTGGCAGCCCTCGGGACGCTCGGGACGTACGCCGCCTTCCGCATCCCTGCCCAGACTGCGCTCAACGCCGATCAGCTCGCGCGCTCGCTTGCGTTCGACATCGTCGGACTCGTGGTCGCCGGCGTTGCGGCGTTTCCCTGGTACTTCTACGCCCTCGACGCGGCGGACCATCGACCCGTCGACGTAGGTGCGCCGTTTCGCAACCTCGACCGCCTTCCGGCGCAGTTCGTCGCTTCCGTCTTCTTCTGGGCCGGTGTCCTGCTCGGATTCCGCTACCTCTTCGGCATTCCCTCCATCGTGATCGCCGTGCTCTATGCCTTCTACGGGTTCGTGATCGCCGACGGCCGGGTGAAAGGGGCAATGCGGGCGCTCGGCACCAGTGTGGCCCTGGGGGTGGGCAAGCGTCTGGGCATCTTCGCCATCGCCGGTCTGTTTCTCGTCTTCAACTTCTTCGGGGCCACCGCCCTGGGCTTCGCCGTCAACCCGGGCACGATCGTGCTGGCAGTCGCCGGCGTTGCGGTGACCAGCAGCATCACGATGGTGGCCGGCGCCACGGTCTATCGGAGATTGCAGGCGGGCTGACATGGTGACGTTGCGCGGGGCATCGGGTTCTCCGGGGATCGCAACGGGTGCGGTGTACGTCATCGCGAATGCCGAGGCCGTGATCGCGGACCACCCCGAGCCCGAGAGCGTGTTCCGCGGCGCCATGGAGCGTGTAGCCGTGGAGCTGGCCGACCTGAGAGACGAGGCGACCGCGTCGGGCCGTCAGGAAGCGGCAGACATCCTCGGCGCTCAGGCGCTCATGGCGGAGGATCCGATGCTCGCCGATGCGGTCGTCGCGAGGCTCGACGCCGGCGAGGGTCTGGGCGTTGCGCTCGACGCGGCATCTCGGGACATCGCGGCGACCCTCGCCGCGCTCGACGACGAATACCTCGCCGCCCGCTCAGCCGACGTCATCGAGGTCGCCGACCGGATCAGGCTGCGTCTCGCCGGCGTCGAGCGGCTCGGATTGGATGCGATGACGACCGCCGCCGTGGTCGTGGCCGAGGCACTCACCGCGGCGGATACCGCCAGGATGGATCCCAGCCTCGTCGCCGGGTTCGTCACCGATCAGGGCGGCCCGACCGGTCACGTCGCCGTCATCGCCCGGTCCCTCGGCATCCCGGCCGTCGTCGGGGCCCTCGGTGCGACCGAAGCCGCGCTCGCCGCCCAGCAGGTCGCCCTCGACGGAAGTCGCGGAGAAGTCGCCTTCGATCCCGACGACTCGACTTCGGCCGACTTTGAGCGTCGGCGCGCCGAATCGGCGAAGCGGGAGATGTACGCAGCCCGGTACAAAGGTGCCCGGGTCAGCTACGGATCGAGCCCCGTGCGCATCGCGGCGAATGTGGGGAGCAGCGACGACGTCGCCGTCGCCGTCGATGCCCGGGCCGACGGGATCGGCCTGTACCGGACCGAGTTCCTCTTCCTCGAACGCTCCGAGCCGCCGAGCGAGGAGGAGCAATACGAGGCGTACCGAATCGCGGCAGAAGCCTTCGACGACCCGGTGGTGATCCGCACGCTCGACATCGGCGGGGACAAGCCCGCACCGTATCTGAACCTGCCCGCTGAGGAGAATCCCTTCCTTGGGGAGCGGGCGGTGCGTCTGTACGACCAGTTCACCGACCTGTTCCGCGGCCAGCTCCGTGCCTTGTTGCGAGCTTCGACGGCGGGCGAGATCTGGATCATGGTGCCGATGGTGGCCACGCTCTCGGATTGGCACGGCGTCGAGCAGCTCGTTGGTGAAGCACGTGCCGAACTCGCGCAACTCGGCATTCCCGCGGGCGATCCCAAGATCGGCGTGATGGTCGAGGTTCCGGCCGCCGCGCTCCTCGCCAGACATCTGGCGTCGCACGTCGACTTCTTCTCGATCGGCACGAACGATCTGACCCAGTACGTGATGGCGGCCGACCGAACCCATGGGCGTCTCCACCGGTACGCCGACGCCGCCCACCCGGCCGTGCTTGGGCTCTGCGCCGCGACCGCGCGTGCTGCTGCCGAGGCAGGCATCTCGGTTGCCGTGTGCGGTGAAGCCGCCTCCGACCCGGTCACCGCGCTGCTCTACGCTGCCATGGGAATGGACAAGCTCTCAGTGACGCCCCTGGCTGTCGACCGCATCAAGGCGATCATCGACGAGTCCGACCCCGGCGCCGCCGCGGAAGCATTGCGGGTGGTGCTCGATGCCGCCACCGCCACCGACGTTCGAGAGATCGTTCAACCTCTTCTCGACGGCGCGGGATGACGCTTCGCCCGACAGCCGGGAAGTGCGGATCGTTCGCTGGCCGGTGGAGCAGGACCGGCCGAGACGCACGTACGACTTGGCCAACGACCTCGGTCTGACTCGGCGCGCCGTGCCGACCGGCGAAAACCTGCGCGCCATCGCCAGGCGCCTCTGACCCAGCTGCCTCGCTGCGCCGCATTCGTCACGAGTCCGCAATCGGATATTTGCCGTTGTGTAACTGCTGAGGGTCGGCGAGGGTCTGAGCCTGGGGGAGTGGAGGAGGAGGGAGAAGACCGGATGAAGGAAACGATTCAGCGTTTCGGTGGTCGTCTCGCAGGCATGATCATCCCGAACATCGGGGCATTCATCGCCTGGGGACTCATCACCGCGCTCTTCATCCCGACCGGATGGCTCGCCAAGACGAGCCTCGATTGGGATTGGGATACGATCACTGGCGACCTCGTTGGTCCGATGATCGTGTACTTGTTGCCGCTGCTCATCGCCTATACCGGCGGAAAGATGGTGCACGGCCACCGCGGCGGTGTGCTCGGTGCGATTGCGGTGATGGGTGTAATCGGCGGCGCTGCCTTTGAGCTGTCGTCGGGTGCGACGGGTGATCCGCCGCAGTTCCTCGGCGCCATGGTCATCGGTCCGTTGGCCGGATGGCTCATGCGTATCGTCGACGACTGGCTGGAGGATCGCACGCCTGCGGGCTTTGAGATGTTGTACAACAACTTCTCGCAAGGGATCCTCGGGGTCCTGCTCGTGTTGCTCGGCTACGTGGCCATCGGTCCGATCATGGCGGCGTTCGCCACCGCGTTCGGCAACCTGGTCGAAGGGATCGCCGATGCGGGCTTGTTGCCGCTTGCCGACATCCCCATCGAGGTCGGCAAGGTGCTGTTCTTGAACAACGCCATCAACCACGGTGTGCTCACCCCATTGGGTGCGACGGACGTGGCGGAGTCGGGACGTTCGATCTACTTCATGCTGGAGTCGAACCCCGGGCCGGGTCTCGGTCTCCTGGGTGCGTACTGGTTCGCAGGCAAGGGCCTCGCCAAGCTGTCGGCGCCCGGCGCCATCGTCGTGCACTTCTTCGGGGGCATCCACGAGGTGTACTTCCCGTACGTGCTGATGAATCCCGTCATGATCGCTGCGATGTGGGCCGGTGGTATCACCGCCGACATCGTCTTCGTTGCCACGGGGGCAGGTCTCACCGGACCGCCCTCGCCGGGTAGCATTTTCGCCTACTTGACGTTCCTGCCGAGCAGCGCAGGTGCGGCTGTAGGGGTGTTACTTGGCGTCGCGGTGGGTGCGGTCGCTACGTTCTTCGTCGGAACGGTGCTCCTACGCCTCTTCCCGGTCAGGGACATGGAGGACACGGACGCCGACTCCGAGATTGGCGACGCAGTTGTCAATATCCCGGGAGTCCAGATCCCGAGCGTCA
>JBFFFX010000190.1:0-5705 GCA_041557775.1 Acidimicrobiia bacterium
ACGAAGTCGACACGAACAGGTCGGCGCGTCGCCGCCGCCAGGCGGCCGGCGAGGGCGCGGACCTTCCTCAGCTTGTCGATCGAGATTCGATCGATCGGATCGCCGGCAAGGGCTTCTACGCCGATGGTCTTCACCTCTACCGCAACCAGCACGCCGTCGACGCCGGCGCCCACCTCGATCTCACCGCGCCCCACGATGATGTTCCGCCCGACGACCTCGGCACCGCGCCGGACGAGGAAGCGGGCGGCGATCTCCTCGCCGAAGCGAGCGAGGCGGCGGCGATCTCGAGTCAGAGCGAGCTGCGGGGCTCCAACTCCTCGATGTTCACGTCCCGGAACGTCATCACCTTGACGCGCTTGACGAAACGGGCGGGCCGGTACATGTCCCACACCCATGCATCCTCCAACTCGAGCTCGAAGTACAGGGAGCCGTCGGCCCGGCGGGTGTGCACCTCGACGCCGTTGGCGAGATAGAAGCGGCGCTCCGTCTCGATGACGTACCGGAACAGCGGGAGCACGTCCCGATACTCCTTGTAGATCTGCAACTCGACGTCGGTCTCGTACCGCTCGAGATCTTCCTCACCCATCCGTGGCTCTCCTCGACGAGCCGCCTTGGCTCGATGGATCATGCGACAAGGCCGAGATGATACGACACTGCAGCCGTTTGGACGGCACCGTATTCGTACCAGGACGCAGGGACGAGAACCGCGTCGCGCCGCGAGCAGAGTGAGGACGAATGGTTTGGCGCACTCGCGACGGCAGCAAACTGCGTTGACAAACGGCTGTCGACGTCGCCCAACGAGTGACGTTGGCGCTGTATCGGCTCCCTGCTACAGACCGGTCCAGCGGCTGATCGGCCAGAGCACGACGAACGCCCTGCCGACGACAGACTCCTCTTCGATCGGGCCGAACGATCGGCTGTCCTGGCTGCGGTTGCGATTGTCGCCCATGACGAAGTAGCGACCCGCGGGGATCACCTCCGGACCGAAGTCGAGCATCCGGGAGCCTGGGTGGACGTACGGCTCGTCCAAGGGCACGCCATCGACGAGAACTCGGCCGTCGGCGATCTCGATGGTCTCCCCCGGAAGGGCGACGATCCTCTTGATGAACTCGGACTTGGGCGTGGAGAGCCCGACCGACTCTGCCAGGTTCCGCAGGACGGACTCCATGACCGACTCGCGGTTCGCAGTGCCCCGCGGGTCGTCGAACACGACCACGTCGCCGCGCTCGACCTCACCGAAGCGGTACGACAGCTTGCTCACCAACACCCGGTCGTTGATCTCCAGGGTGTCCTGCATCGACCCCGAGGGAATCCAGAACGCCTGCACGATGAAGGTCTTGATGAGCACCGCGATCACCAGCGCCACCAGAACGAGTACCGGCAGCTCCCGCCAGAAGGAGCGGTGCTGTTCCTCGGCCTGCTCGGTCCCTTCGGTCTCCTCGGGAACCTCGGTCTCCTCGGTCTCCTCGGGAGCCTCCGGTTCGCCCTCGTCGTCGACAACGGGCGCCGCATCGGCGACGCTTGGCTTGTCGTGGCCTTCGGAGGGGCGCGGGAAACGCGTGTGGGCATCGGACATGACGCGAACGTTACCCCACGCTCAGGAGAAGCCGGTTGGGTCGTAGGCATCTCCCCCGAGGTAGTCATGCCACAGCATCCGGGCAGCAACCGCGCGCCACGGCCTCCATGCCTCGGCAATCTGGTCGGCTTCGGCGTAGGCCGGCGGCTCACGGTCGAGCGCTCGCCCGAGGGACACCACGATGGCCCGATCGCCGCTCGGCCACGCATCCGGTCGTCCGAGCGCGAAGAGCAGGTAGGTGCCGGCGGTCCATGGCCCCACCCCGGTGAGGCCCAACAGCGCTTCGGCGGCCTCTGCGTCGTCGAGATCGGCGAGGCGCGCGACGTCGACGTCACCGGCCACAATGCCGGCCGCGAGGAGGCGGACGTACCGGCTCTTCTGCCGGCTGAAGCCGATCGAGCGCAGCTCGTCGTCGTCGAGCGTGAGGAAGCCGGCAGGCGTGACCGTACCCAACCGACCCTCGAGACGCCGGTACGCGGCAGCTCCGGACGCCAACGACACCTGCTGCTCCAAGATCAGCTTCACCAGCGTCGTGAACCCGGGCACGCGCTCCCACAAGGGAGGCACTCCGTTCCGCGCGAAGAGTTCCGCGAGCGCGTCGTCGCGCGCCGCGAGCCGGCGGCATGCCGAGGCGAGGGATTCCAGATCGAGACGCACCTGGGACGAGGTGCTGCGGCTCAGGTCCGCTTCTCCTTGATGCGGGTCGCCTTGCCGATCCGGTCGCGGAGGTAGTAGAGCTTCGCACGCCGGACGTCACCACGCCGCATCACCTGAATCGACTGGATGATCGGAGCGTGCACCGGAAAGATGCGCTCGACGCCGACACCGAAGCTGATCTTGCGTACGGTGAAGGTCTCCCGGACCCCGCCGCCGTTCCGTGCGATCACTACGCCTTCGTAGACCTGGACCCGCTCGCGACCACCTTCGACCACGCGCACGTTGACCTTGACGGTGTCGCCAGGGCCAAACTCGGGCACGTCGTCGCGCAGGTATCCGGCCTCGATTTGATCGAGCGTGTTCACAGGGGT
The DNA here is from genome assembly GCA_041557775.1 of Acidimicrobiia bacterium. Taxonomy (GTDB): domain Bacteria; phylum Actinomycetota; class Acidimicrobiia; order Spongiisociales; family UBA5794; genus DATHZQ01. The sequence continues at coordinate 2,605 of JBFFFX010000190.1, forward strand.
CCTCCACCGAGGATGGGTAGGAAGCTCGGGGAGTTTAACCGTCTTCTGCCCGATCGGGGAAATCCTCGGAGAACAACTCGGGCCGGCGTCGTGCCGTCCGCTCCAGACGCTGTGTCCGGCGCCACGCGGCGATGCGGGCGTGGTCGCCCGAGAGCAGCACGTCGGGCACCTGCCACCCGCGGAACTCAGCCGGACGCGTGTACTGCGGCTCTTCGAGCAGGCCGTCGCGGAAGCTCTCGGTCACGACGGACTCGGGGTTGCCGACCACGCCGGGCAACAACCGCGTCACGCCTTCGATGATCGCCAGGGCTCCCACCTCGCCGCCCAGCAAGACGTAGTCGCCCAGGGACACCTCCTCATCGATCAGGTGCGCGGCCACGCGCTCGTCCACGCCTTCGTAACGCCCACAGACGAGGGTGACCTCCTCCAGCGCCGCCCAGCGGTCGAAGTGCGATTGGGTCAGTGGCACGCCTGCGGCGCTGAGCAGAATGCGGCGCGTGTCCACCAGCGGCTCCAGCGCTTCGTAGAGCGGCTCCACCATCATCACCATCCCCGCTCCCCCGCCGAAGGGCGCATCGTCGACGGCGCGGTGGACACCCTTGCCCCACTGCCGCAGGTCGATCAGATCGACGTCGAGGCTGCCGTCCCCTCGGGCCTTGCCGACGAGGCTGATCTCGAGCGGCGACGCGAAGAACTCGGGGAAGATCGTGATCACGTTGATCTTCATGGACAGAAGGGTACGGCTTCCGCGAGGGGTGGAGCTCACACACCGGCGATCCGGGCGTACTCCACCGCCTTGCCGGCCTTGCCGACCGGCTTGATCACTCCGACGTGCCGCAGGCAGTACGCCATCTGCTGGGCGAGGCGGCGAGGCCGGCGCAGCTCGGCAGCGAGGTCGGCGGTAGTGAACGGCTCCGGAAGGTCGGGCGGGATCAGCCCGGCCGCGTCGCCGGGCGACGCCACGACGAGTCGATCGACCACCTCGAGCAGCCGGCGTTCCTCCACGACCCAGCCCTTCCGCCGCCACGCCTTTGCGGCGTCGAAGCGGCGCACCTCCTCCTCGCGAGTGAGGAGCACCTCGATGCCGAAGCCGGGATGGGCGAGGAGCTGGGGGAAGCTCACCAGCTCGGCGAACAGATCGACCGCCGCCCCCCGCTTCGGCGACTTCCGCCGCGCCCCGACGCCTCCGCGCTCGTCGAGCTTCACGATCCATCGCTCGACCGCAATCGGGTGCACGAGGCGCACCGGGTGCCCGTCGAGCAGCGTGGCGAGCTTGCGCTTCATCGACGAGAAGCCGCGCGTCTGGATCTCGATGAGCAGGCCCTCGCGAACGAGGTCGATCACGAACCCTCCGACCGGCTCTTCGACGCGGTCGCCCTCCTCGGCGTACCACCGCTTGAGCGCCGCATGCAGCGGCTTCTCCCGAAGCGTTCCCACGTGCGGCCGAGCGGACATCGCCCGCGAGGCTAACGAGCCGGCCGCGCAGGACCGCGGATTCCCCCGGGGCGTCGCCCGGGCCCGGGAAGCATCTAGTCGGAGTCGATGAGGTGGGCGACGATCTCCGCCCACATGGGCGCCGGCGCCGTGCCGCCGAAGACCCGTCGATAAAAGTGGCCGTTCAGCTCCACATCAACGAGAGCTCCGCCGTCGAGACGACCCACGGCCACGGCCACGGAGTAGCCGTCGGCCGCTCCGGCATACCAGGCCACCGTGAAGTCGTCGGAGGTGGCGGTCTTGCCGATCTGCTCGACGGAACGACCGAGGTGGGGCGCCAGATCTGCTCTCCGACCCGTTCCGACGCTGGAGACCTTCGACAGCGCCTCCCGGATATCGTCGACCACCGCAGCGTCGACGGCCGGCTCTCTACCTACGTCGCTCCGGTACAGCTCCCGACCGGTCGGGTCGGTGATCGACTCGACGAGCACCGGCGCCAGGCGGTCGCCTGCGTTCGAGAGGGTGACGAACATCGTCGCCGCGTCGAAGACGTCCATGCGTCCGGCTCCGAGGGCGATCGATGGAGGAGGCAGAGCTGACTCGACATCGGTCAGCGCGACGCCGAGGCGCGTCGCGGCGTCGGCGATGGCGTCCGCCCCCAGCTCGACGCCGACGGCGGCGAAGACGGTGTTGGTCGACAGGTAGAGCGCGGTTTCGAGTGTCTGGGTCCCGGAAGAGGAACCCGGGTTGCGGATCGTCCACTCACCCGACCACTCCTGCGAGGTGAAGGTTTGGGGACTCGAGGCATCCCACTCGGAGTCCATCGGAACGCCTGCCTCCCGTGCCGCGACCGCGGTGTACACGAGGGCGAGCGACGCCGCCGGGAGCCGGCGGGCCGGATCGAAGGTCTGTCCACCGGATGCGTGTTGCCCGGGAGCTGCGGCGAGCACACGGCCGGTGGCATTGTCGAGGACCACGACGGCGATGAACATCTCCGGGTCGGAGAGCCACCGTGCAATGGCCGCCTCGGCCACTTCCTGGATGGCCGGATCGAGCGACAGCCGCACTTCGAGCCCCGGCTCCCCAGCTTCCGGCCCGATCCCCAACGCCGCCGCCCGCTCCGCTGCCGTCGATCCGAGGCCCGGGTACGGACCGGTCAGCAACTGGTCGACGACGTGGTCGATGAGGCTCTCGTAGCCCGACAGCGGGCGCGCCGCGCCTCCTTCGATCGTGGCGATCTGGGTCCCGCCTGCGAGCACGACCCGTGTCGGTCCGGGGGCGGAGGCTGCGGCATCGGCCGGAGCGCCGGTGGTCGTGGTCGGCTCGATCGGTGCGACCGTCGTCGGCACCGGTGCAGGCTCATCCGCGACCGGCTGGCGCATGATCCGCAGCACGAACGGTGCGGCACCGATCACCACGAGGGCGATCAGGAGCGCCGCCACGGCAATCGTGACGGGACGCGTCCGCCGGCCCTCCGCCGAAGGCCGAACCGTCGGATCGACACGCTGGACCACGTCGTCGTAGTACGCACGAATCTGCGCGCCGAGATCAGACATCGGATCCCACCCCCAGTTGGCTGCGGAGCCGGAGGAGACCCCGCTCCAAGTGCTTTTGAACCGACGACCGCGAGACGCCGATCAGCGCGGCGACCTCCGGCTGCGTCCACC
>JBFFFX010000191.1:0-5603 GCA_041557775.1 Acidimicrobiia bacterium
AGCGGAGGCGGGGGCGGAGGCGGCGAGACGAACGTTGGCGGGGGCGGGGGCGACACGGGAATCCCCGGCGCAGGAGGATGCGCGGCGGCCGCAGGCGCCGGCGTCTCTGCCGTAGTCGCCGCCGGGGCAACACTCGGAGCCTCACCAGGCTCCGCAGGCGGACGGGTCGCGCCGCGACCCTCCGTGTCGGCGGGGCCGAGCCGGCCGCGGTAGAGCAACACACCGGCGAGGAACAGCCCGGCGGCCAGCACGAGCTCGGCGCGCACGATGTCCGTGGCGGCGAGGATGATCATCCCGGCGGCGACCATGAGGCCCAAGCCGATCCATCCTGTCGTGTCCTCGAGGCTGCCGACCCAGCGCTCGGCGATCGGGCTCTGCTCGCCCTCGCCGCGGATCGCAAGCCAGCCGACGATGTACAGCAGGATGCCCAGACCGCCGAAGAACGACAGGACCACGAAGCCGACGCGGATCCAGCCCGTGCCGACCTCGAGCCGGCGGGCGATGCCGGCGGCGACACCGGCCATGACTCGGCCGTCGATGGGCCGCTCGAGGGGCGGGACGGAACGCTGCGGGGTGGTCATGGTGTCGCTCATGATGCCCTCATGGTGTCGCCGATGCTGCGCACCCGCCATTGGGTATGACCCTGACCCGACCCTGAGACGCCCGACCGGCTTCAGGGTCATCCCCAGTTGTAGCCGAACCGGGGCTGTGACAACATCGCGTCGTGGTGGACACGCAAGAGACACCAATGACCGGCGACCGCCGGCTTCCCGAGCAGTGGACCCGACTCCGGAGACGGGTGATCCGCAGCTCGGACGATCGCGTCGTGTCCGGGTTGGCCGCCGGATTGGCCTCGCGCATCGGCATCGGCGCTGCGTATGCGCGGGCGGCCTTCGTGGTGCTCAGCTTCACCGGCGGCATCGGAGTCGTGCTCTACGGGGTCGGCTGGGCGGTCTCGTCCGAAACCGTCCCCACCCGGCGGGTGGAGTCCGACCTCGAGACCCGCCAGTACGCCGGACTCGCCCTCTTGTTCCTGGGAACGATGATGGCACTGCGCGGACTCGACATGTGGCTGGGCGATGGTGTCGTCTGGTCGGCAACGCTCGTCTCGTTCGGCATCGCCGCGATATGGGATCGCAGCGACAGCGACGCCACCCACGCCTTCTCCGGGGCCGCGCCCGGTCGGGCCCGGATCGTCGTCGGCGCGGCGCTGATGCTGGCCGGGCTCACGACGTTCTCGGGAAGCCTGCAGACCATGCAACAGCTCGGCCCCATCGTCGTCGCCGTAGGCATCACCGCAGCCGGCTTCATGCTCATCTTCGGTCCGTGGGTCGCCCGCCTTGCCGGCGACTTGGCAACCGAGCGGCGCGATCGCATTCGCTCCGAAGAACGATCCGAGATGGCGGCGCACCTCCACGACTCGGTGCTCCAGACGCTGGCGCTGATCCAGCGCAGCGACGATCCGAAGAAGATGACGACACTCGCCCGCACACAGGAGCGCGAGTTGCGTACCTGGCTGTACGGCCGCGACCGCGGCGCCGGCGATGAGACGCTGGCCGAGGCCCTCGGGGCGGCGGCGACACGGGTCGAGCGGGCCCACGACATCCCTGTGGAGGTCATTGTCGTCAACGACGTCCCCGTCACCGGCGTGATCGAAGCGGTGGTCAAGTCGGCTGCCGAAGCGATGAACAACGCGGCACGGCACTCCGGCGCCGCCCAGGTGTCGGTGTATGCCGAGATGATGAACGGCACGCTCGACGTCTACGTCACCGACCAGGGTCGGGGCTTCGACCCGGAGGATCTTCCGGAAGACCGCCATGGCGTGCGCGAGTCGATTCGGGGCAGAATGGAGCGTCATGGCGGCAAGGCAGAGATCCACAGCGAGCCCGGCGAGGGCACGGAAGTCCACCTCGAGATGCCCTTGGAGGTAGCGGGATGACGACGCGCGTGTTCATGGTCGACGACCACGAGCTGTTCCTCAGCGGCGTGAAAGCAGAGTTGTCGGGCCACGAAGGCATCGAGATCGTCGGCTCGGCCTCGGACGTCGACGACGCCATCACCGCCATCCGCCGCGTCGTCCCCGACATCGTCCTTGTCGACGTGCACATGCCCGGTGGTGGTGGATTGGCCGTCGTCGAGAACGTTGGCGAGACCCACCCCGATATCAGTTTCCTGGCGCTCTCGGTCTCGGATGCTCCGGAGGACGTCATCGCGATGATCCGGGCCGGCGCGCGCGGCTACGTCACCAAATCGATCTCCCCCGAACAGCTCCTGGACGCGATCACCAGGACCGCAGACGGTGATGCCGTGTTCTCACCGCGGCTCGCCGGATTCGTGCTCGACGCCTTCGCCGGGGCCCTGCCCCGGCCGGACGATCCCGAGCTGGACCAGCTCACCCCACGAGAACGCGAGGTGTTGCGCCAGATCGCTCGCGGCTACACCTACAAGCAGGTGGCCCGGCGGCTGTCGATCTCGGTGAAGACGGTGGAGACCCACGTGTCGGCCGTGCTGCGCAAGCTGCAGCTCTCCAGTCGTCACGAACTCGCCCGCTGGGCCTCCGACCGCCGCATCGTCTGATCGCATGCGGACCCCGTGGGTCCGCCCACCGCCACAATCAGGGCAGGGCTGCGGCTCGGTCCACGGCGCTCGTCTGACCCCCCTCCCCTCGCTCCGCTCAGCGATCCCCCCTCAGGGAGGATCAATCCGGCGGGCTTCTCAGACCTTGCGAGGGACGTTGCCGGTCCAAGTGAGGATGGGGCGCATGCACTTGTGGCCGAAGTCGCCGGTCGGATCGAACATCAGCGGGCAGCCCCCGTCGATGACGTTGATCCCGTGCTCCCGGCCGTATGACGCCGCCTTCTCCGAAACGCTCCCCTTGCCGGGACCGCGGTGCATCCACACGTAGCCGATGCCGAGCTCGTCGCACTCGCGCATCGTCGCTTCCGCCGTCTCCGGCCTGGTCGCGATGACGACCGCCTCGACGCCACCCGGGATCGACTTGAGGTCGTGGTAGCAGGTGTCGCCCTCAACCGTATCGGCGTAGGGATTGACGGCGAAGACCTCGTAGCCGCGCTCGCGCAGCCGTTGGTAGACGACGTTGCTCCCGTGCCCCTGGGGTTTGCGCGAAACGCCCGTCACGGCGACGCGTTTGTGGGCGAGGAACTCGGCGGCAGCTTCCTTGATGGTCGGCATGAAATGGCTCCTGTTCTCCTCCGCGCTCCAGGATCGGCGTTTCCGGCCGCCGGGCCTAGGGCCAAACGAACCGAGCCGACTCGCGAAGGGCCCGCGATGACGGACCGGAGCACGAAGTGGTTCGAGCTGTGGCACGCACAGCTGCGCGATTCAGCCCTGACGTCCCGGGGGTAGCCTCGGGCTCATGCATTTCGGAGCTTTCACCCCACAAGGCTGGCGCCACGACCTCGTCGGAGTGCCGGTCGAACAGCAGTGGTCGACGATGCTCGACGTCGCCAAGCAGATCGAGACCCTCGGCTACGAGTCGGTCTGGGTCTACGACCACTTCCACCCGGTGCCCCGGCCGACCCAGGAACCGGTATACGAGGCATGGACCCTGATGGCGGCGCTGGCGGCCGCCACGGACACCATCCGACTCGGGCAGATGTGTACGTGCAACTCCTACCGCCCACCCTCGTACCTGGCCAAGGTGGCCACCTCGATCGACGTCATCTCCGGCGGGCGGCTGGAGATGGGCATCGGCGCCGGCTGGTACGAGCACGAATACGACGGCTACGGCTACGAGTTCCCCAAAGCGTCGGTGCGGATCGGCATGCTGCGGGAGGGTGTCGAGATCATGCGGCGCCTGTGGACCGAGGACGAGGTCGACTACGACGGCAAGTACTACACGTTGAAGGGCGCGTTGTGCCAGCCCAAGCCGCTGCAAGATCCGATGATTCCGATGTGGATCGCCGGGGGCGGCGAGAAGCTCACGCTGAACGTCGCTGCCCGGTACGCCGACTACACCAACTTCGGGTACAACCTGGACGAATTCAAGAAGAAGAGCGAGATCCTGGCCGCTCACTGCGACGATGTCGGGCGCGACTACGGAGAGATCACCCGGAGCACCAACTTCAACCTCGTCATCGGGGAGACCGAGGCCGAGGTCGCCGAGCGCACCGCCTGGGTGAAGGAGCACTTCACGCCTGTGGTCGGGGCCGACAAGGTCGACGCGATGTTCGACAACAACTACGTCCAGGGTGGCGGCATGGTCGGCACGCCCGAGCAGATCGTCGAGGGGCTGAAGGACTGGGAGGCCGCGGGCATGACCTATGCCATCGTCTACTTCCAAGACGTCGCCTACGACCGCAGCGGCCTCGAGCTGTTCGCCGAGAAGGTGATGCCCGAGTTCGCGTAGCGAAAGGCGCGAACCGGACGGCGCGTACCGCGGGGCTTCGGGCGAGCATCGACGCGCCTCGCAACCAGGCCTCGATGACGGTGTGCCTGGGCCGGAGTGTCAGATGCGTTTGCGCGGCAAGTCGGCGGCCTTCAGCACCTTGCCATCGGCATCGAGGATCCCGGCCTTCGAGCCGATCGACAGGGTGTTGGCAGCGAACAGGTCCTCTCGGTTGATCGCGATCCAGCGGTAGCCGTCGACGTTCTTCAGACGCTTGAAGCTCTTCTTGAAGTCGTCGGGCGCGGCGGCAACCACGATCGAGCCCTTGTCGGAGACGAGATCGGCACTACCCGATGGATCCGGCTGGGCTGCGAGCGCTGCGGCCACGGCCTCGGTGAGTCCCGCCTGGTCGAGGCGCGCCATCAGGTTCCTTCTTCTGCGGTGGTCATCAGGCCGACGATGAACTCGATCGCCGCCGCGGCGTCCGGCCCCTCGGCGGAGACGCTGATGACATCACCATGGCTCGCACCCAAGGTGAGGACACTCATGATGCTCTTCGCGTTGGCTTGCTTCTCGCCCTTCCGGATCACGATGTCGGCATCGAGCGTCTTCGCCCGCTCGACCACCATGGCGGCGGGGCGGGCGTGCAGGCCTGCCGGATTGAGGATCTCGACCTCCACGGTGCCGGCGTCTTCCTGCGCGCCGACGGCCGGGGCACAGTCGTCGATCGCATCCATCAGCGGGCCATCCTCTGTCACTCCGATGCTCTCCATGTACTGCCTCCATCCATCTTGTTCGATCAGTTGCAGGAATTCCTCCGCACCCTCGGCCATACCGGGTCGCAGGGCGAGAGCGGCGCATATCGCCGCGGCGTGACCCGAGACGTCGAGACCCGCCTGTTCGGCGGCCACGGCGGACCCCAGGATCCGCTCATCGGCGCCCAGTTTGATGAGCGGATTGCGGGCAACGCGAGCGCAGCGGTCGCGAATGGCGCCGTTGGCGAACCGGCTCAGGCTCGTGTGCGCGTAGTGGCGAAGCTCCTCGGCTTCGAGGAACGCATACTGGGCGGCGAGCACCTCCACCATCGTCGACGCCATGCGGTCGAGGTTGACGCGTATCGCCCCATCGGCCACGGCGGCATCGATGTACTCGTGACCCGACTGAAGACCCAGCCACGCGGCGGCGGCATGGAGACCGTTGACCATCCACAGCTTGCGCTTCTTGTACGGCTCCAGATCGTCGACGAAGTCGAGAG
>JBFFFX010000192.1:0-5592 GCA_041557775.1 Acidimicrobiia bacterium
GCCGCCCGGCTGCCGGTTCCACACCCGATGTCCCGCGGCCCAGCCGGTCTGCGCCCGGGAGAAGCCGCCGCTGGAGGAGAAGCTGCCGGGCCACTGGACCGCCTGCCACTTCCCGGGTGCCCTGGGCGCCCCCCTGGCCCTGCAAGCGACGGAGCCGTCATGACCCAGGCGCGGTCATTCCGGACGACCAACCACATCAGCGGCGATCTGATCATCGCGGCTCGCCTGGCGCAGGATCTCATCGCCCACCGGCTGACGCCCATCGGTATCACCTACGCCCAGGCGGTGACCCTCGTTCGCTTGTGGCGCCGCGGCGGGACGATTCAACAGCGCGAGCTGATCGAGTCCCTCGCCCTCAGCCGCGCCTCCGGCACGCTGGTGCTCCAGGAGTTGGAGGAGAAGGGGCTCGTCCAGCGGCGTCCCGACGAGAAGGACGGGCGCCGCTACATCGTCGAGGTGACCCCGCGGGGCGTGGCCATCGAAGCGGATGTGGTCGAAGCCTTCGACGAAATCGAAGCCGTCCTCGTGGCGAACGTGAGCGCCGATGGGCTCACCGTCTCTCAGGAGGTCCTGCGCGATGTCCTCGCCGCGGCACGCACGGCCCGCAGCTCTCAACGGGAGGGATCATGATCACCCGCCGCATCGTGGCAACGTCCCAGGGACAGATGCACGTCCGCTCGATGGAGGGCACCGGACCACCGGTCCTGCTGCTGCACATGTCGCCGTCGTCGAGTGACATGTACACCGACTTCATGCAGCACCTGGGGCGGACCGCCGCCGCCCCCGACCGGCTCGGTTTCGGCTGCAGCGATCCGCCACCGGCCCAGCTCTCGATGGACGAGTACGCCGCTGCCACTCTCGAGGTGGTCGATGCGCTCGGGTGGCACGAGCCGTTCGACGTCGTGGGAACTCACACCGGCTCCGTCGAAGCCGTCGCGATCGCCCACCTCGCCGGTGCGCGAGTCCGCAAGGTGCTGATCGTCGCCGCACCCGTCTACACCGAGGCGGAGAAGGAGCAGAAGCTGGCCACGAAGGGCGTGCCCCGTTCGCTCCCCACCGAGGACGGCTCCCACCTTCTCGAGGTGTGGCAGCGCCGGCTGGCCTGGCGACAGCCGCCCTACGACCTCGATCTGATGCACCGCCGCACGGCTCAGGAGCTCATCGCAACGGCGCCGCACATGGCCTACCACGCGGTGTTCACGTTCCCGATGATGGACCGGCTGCGGACGATGCCGGTGTCGATCGTCGTGCTCAACCCGCACGACGACCTCGTCGACCACACTCGCCGGGTCGAGCACATCCTGCCCCCGGACGGCTCGTTCGTCGACGTTCCCGACCTGTCGCTCGACCTGTTCATGGCCACGCCCGAGCGGATGGCCGAGCTCGTCGGCGCTCATCTTGAAGGATGACGGATATAACGTTAGGGTGCCTAACAATATGCCGGACCAGGATCTCGCGCGCATACGTACGACCGAGGACGGACGGCCGATCCTCGACGTGTTCAAGGACGCCATGGCGTCTCTCGCGTCGGGTGTCGCCGTCATCACGGGCCTCGACGACCAACGCCGGCCCCGCGGCATCACCGCCACCTCCATCACGTCGTATTCGGCGAACCCTCCCTCGGTGCTGATCTGTGTGGCCAACGACTCCCAGAGCTACGAAGCCCTGACGAGCTGGTACCACTACGGCGTGAACCTGCTCGGTGCGGACCAAGAGGACGTGGCCATGCTCTTCGCCAAGCCGGACCCGGAGAAGTTCGCCAAGTGCGCCTGGCAACCGGGACCCGAGGGCATCCCGTATCTCGAGGGCGCCATCGCCCGGCTCGTCTGCCAGACCGTCCGTGCCATCCAACACGGCACCCACACCATCGTCATCGGGGAGATCGTCGGCGGGGACACCCCGGGCGGAAGCCCACTCGTGTATTGCGGCCGGTCGTTCTTCCACGAGTTGACCCGCACCGACCAAGGAGGTGAGCTGTGAGTTCTGCAGCGCCAACACGGGAGACCCTGGTCGAGCGAGCCCGCGAGCTCGTCCCCGTCCTGCGCCAGCGGGCCCGCAAGACCGAAGAGCGCCGTTCGTTGCCGGACGAGACCGTGCACGACCTCGTCACCGCCGGTTTCCACCGGGTGTTCCAGCCGGCGCGCTATGGCGGATACGAGATGGAGTGGGGCACGCAGATCGATCTGGGAAGCGAAGTCGGCCGCGGGTGCGGATCGACCGCATGGATCACCTCGGTCGTCCTGTCGCACGCCGTGATGCTCGGCCGGTTCCCGGACGAGGCGCAACGGGACGTGTGGGGCACATCGGAGGACGTCGTCATCGCCACCGGATCCGCACGGACGGCCGGTGCGGTGGACGAGGTCGACGACGGCTACCTCGTCACGGGAACCTGGCGATTCGCCAGCGGCGTCGACTTCTCAGATTGGGCGATCATCTCGGCTCCGCTGACCGGCGCCAAGGAGAAGGGGCCCGCCGCACTGATGCAGTGCCTCGTGCCCAAGTCCGAGTTCCGCATTCACGACGACTGGTACGTCTCGGGGCTGCGGGGCACCGGCAGCAAGAACATCGTGATCGACGAGCCGGTCTTCGTGCCCGCGCACCGGGCGATGCGCCGCGATGCGAACCTCGGCGTCAACCCCCCGGGCAGCGAAGCCAACCCGGGGTACCTCTACCGAATGGAGCTCGGCCCGTACCTCGGCACGAGCATCCTCGGCCCCATCCTCGGTGCGGCCCACGGCGCCCTCGACGACTACGTCGGGGTGACCCGCACCAGGGTCGGCGTCATCATGAAGAACAAGGTCGCCGAGTCCGAGGCGGTGCAGCAGCGTCTGGCCGAGTCCTCCGCGGAGATCGCCGCCAGCGACGCCGTGGCGGCTCGCATGATGGCGACATTCCGCGACCGGGCTGCGGCGCACGAGCCGCTCACGCCGCGCGAGCGGGTGGAGAGCATGCGGGATCGCGCCTACGTCGCCCGCACCCTCGTGACGGCGGTCCACCGGCTGGTGCGGATGATGGGCGCGACGGGGCTGGGCGACGCCAACCCGGTGCAGCGGCACTTCCGCGACATCAGCGCGATGGCGACGCAGATCGGGGTCAATTGGGATCGCAACGCCGGGGCCTATGGCAAATGGGCGCTGGGTGTCCCCACGGGGATCCCGCAGGTCGATCGCGACCTCGACCTTCCCGAACGGACGCCGAGCGAGATCGAGTAGCAGCCGCGACCCCGAGGGAGCCTGATGTCGTTCGGAACGAGCCTCGGCCGCTTCGAGGACGCCGCGCTGCTCGACGGCACTGCCCGCTTCATCGGCGACATGCATGTTCCCGGTACGGTCCACCTCGCCCTCGCCCGCTCCCCGCTGGCCCATGCCCGCCTCGGCCGCGTCGACGTCGCTCCGGCCTCGGGTGCGGGCGTGGTCGGGGCATGGGCGCACGCAGATCTGGACGGCTTGGCGTGGGACCAGGTGGGGGGAGATCTCCCGCCGCGCCCCGTCCTCGCCGGCGATCGGGTGCGCTTCGTCGGTGAGCCCGTGGCCGCGGTCGTCGCCGAGACACCGGCCATCGCCCGCGACGCGGCGTCTCGGGTGGACGTCGACTACGCGCCGCTGCCCGTCGCCGCCACACCCAAGGCCGCCCTGGCCGAGGATGCGCCGCTGCTCTTCCCCTCGGCGGGCACCAACCTCGTGTACTCGCGCGAGCTCGCAAAAGGATCGGATCCGCTGGCGGGCGCCGACCTCGTGGTGCGCCGCACCATCCGCAACCAGCGGGTGGCGCCGGTCACGATGGAGACCCGCGGGGTGCTGGCGGTGCCGAACGCCGACGGCTTGCTGGTCTACGCGGGACAGCAGAACCCTCACAAGCTCCAGCGGGCGCTCACCGCAGCTCTCGGCGACGAGACGGCCGTGCGAGTGGTCGTGCCCCCGACGGGTGGCGGGTTCGGCGCACGGTCCTCGATCTACCCGGAGGACCTGCTGGTGGCCCGGCTCGCGCTGCGGCTGGGTCGTCCGGTGCAGTTCGTGGAGACGCGGACCGAGAACCTGATGACGATGGTCCACGGACGGGACCAGACCCATCGCATCGCGTTGGGCGCCACCCGGGACGGGCGACTCGTCGGCCTGGACGCGGACATCGAGGCCAACCTCGGCGCCTATGTCGACATTCAGTGGCATTCGATCGGGCTGACGGCCCGCATGCTCAGCGGCTGCTACGCCATACCGGCGATCGCGGCGCGGGTGCGCGGCGTGGTCACCAACACCGCACCGACCGGGGCCTACCGGGGCGCCGGCCGCCCGGAGGCGGCGTTCATGATCGAGCGGATGATCGACGTTCTCGCCGGCCGGCTCGACATGGATCCGGTCGAGCTGCGGATGCGCAACTTCATCCAGCCGGAGGCGTTCCCGTCCGACACGGGCCTCGGTGCGGTGTACGACTCGGGCAACTACCCGGCGGCGCTGCGGGTGGCCGTCGACACGGCCGAAGCGGCCGCCTTCGCGCCGCCGGCGCCGGGCCGGGTGAGGGGCACCGGGATCGCCTCCTACGTCGAGCTGTCCTCCGGCGGGTCCGAGTCCGCGGCGGCGCGCATCGACGGGCAGGGCCGCGTCACCGTCACGACGGGAACCTCGCCGACCGGGCAGGGCCATCACACGGCCTTTGCGCAACTCGCCGCCGACGAGCTCGGCATGGAACCGGCGCAGATCACCGTCGTGCTCGCCGACACCGGCCGGGTGGCCGAGGGTGGGGGCACGGCCGGGAGCCGCTCCATCTCGATCGGCGGAGCGGCGATCGTGGTGGCCAGCTCCGATCTCGCCGCCGAGCTGAAGGCGCGGGCCGCCGACCGGCTCGAAGCCGCCCCCGAGGACATCGTCCTGCACGGCGGGACCGCACGGGTCGCCGGCACCGACGTCGGCGTCGACCTGTCGGATCTGGCCGGCGACGAGGGCATCGAGGTCGCCTCCGCGTTCGAGGCCCCCAACCTCAACTTCCCGTTCGGCTGCCATCTGGCCGTGGTCGACGTCGAGACGGAGACCGGCGAGGTCGACATCGTCGGCTATGTCGCCGTCGACGACTGCGGCCGGGTCCTCAACCCGCTGCTGGTGGAAGGCCAGTTGATCGGAGGGACCCTGCAGGGAATCGGGCAGGCGCTGCACGAGGAAGCGACCTACGACGAGATGGGGAACCCCCAGGCCGCCTCCCTGCTGTCCTACTCCATCCCGGCCATGCGGCATGCCCCGCGGCCGGTCGCCCGCCGCACGGAGACCCCTTCCCCCAACAACCCGCGCGGGACCAAGGGAACCGGCGAATCCGGCACGACCGGGGCAACCCCGGCGGTGACGAACGCGGTCATCAACGCCCTCGCCCCGCTTGGCGTGGCCGACGAGGACCTGACCCTCCCCCTCACCCCGGAGAAGGTGTGGCGGGCGATGCGGAAGGCCGGGGTGGCATGAAACTCGAACTGCACGTGAACGGGGTGTCGCAGCCGGTCACCGTGGAGGCGCGAACGCTGCTCGTCACCGCCTTGCGCGACGAGCTGCAGCTCACGGGCACGAAGGTCGGCTGCGACACGAGCCACTGCGGTGCCTGCACCGTGCTGGTGGA
>JBFFFX010000193.1:0-5551 GCA_041557775.1 Acidimicrobiia bacterium
AGCGTCTCGGCGCCGAGCGCGCGCACGCGGCGGTGGAGGTCGATGACGTCGTTCTCCAGCTTCCCGGCGGCGACGACGATGATCATCGGAAAGCCGGGCTCGACCAGCGCCAGCGGACCGTGCTGGAAGTCCGCAGCTGAGTAGGGATGGGCGAGGATCTGCGCCAGCTCCTGGAGCTTCAGCGCGACCTCGAAGGCCGTTGCCTGGTTGACCCCGCGGCCGACGACGGCGAGTCCGTCGACGTCGCGGAGGAAGGCCAGCTCCTCGTGGTCCGTGTCGGCCGCCAGCGCCGCGGCCACCGCTTCCGGCAGGCGGGCGAGGGCATCCGCCGGGTCGCGATCGAACGCTGCCGACAGCTGGGCCAGCACCGTGAGCTGGGCGGTGTAGGTCTTGGTGGCCGCGACGGCGAGCTCCGGTCCGGTGTGGAGACCGAGCACGTGGTCGGCCGCGCTCGCGAGCGGCGATGACGTGTCGTTGGTCAGCACCACCGTGGGCCGGTGCTGACGTCGCGCTTCCTCGATGACGGCGATGAGGTCCGGCGAGCGCCCGGACTGGGAGATCGCGACGACGAGGGCGCCGTCCAGCTGCGGCGGGCTGTCATACGAGCCGAACAACGACGGTGCGGCGAGCGCGACGTTGCGGCCGTTGCGCAAACCCCACAGGTACTGCGCATATCGGGCGGCGTTGTCCGACGTGCCTCGGGCGGCCATCACGACGTAATCCGAGGTGATCACCCGGGGGTCCAACGCAACCGCAGCAACGCTCGCGGCAGACTCGCGTAGCGTCCGCGCGATCACTTCGGGTTGCTCGTAGATCTCGTCCCACAGGCCCATGGCTATACCGTCCGTTCGTTGAGTCGCCCGGAGAAGTCGCCGCCGATGACGGTGCCGGTGACGGCCAGGTCGGCATCGACGATCGTGAGGTCCGCCGGCTCACCGGCGGCGATCCGTCGGCGCCGACCCAGGAGCCGGGCCGGCGTCGACGTGACCGTTGCCACGGCTTCGGCGGGCGATGAATCCGTGGCGTCGAGCAGGTTGCGCACCGCGGCGTCGAGCGTGAGCAGGCTGCCGGCGAGCACTCCGCCGGCGAGCCGCGGTCCGTGGTCCCCGATGTGGACGGCATGACTTCCGAGCGTGGAGCCGCCCGCAGGATCGGGGGCGTCGACGGCGGCGATGGCGTCGGTGACGAGCATCGTGCGTTCCGCACCCAGTGCTCGCCAGGCCGCACGCGTGGTGCCGGGATGAAGGTGGATGTGGTCGACGATGAGGCTTGCTGTGATGCGACGATCGGCGACTGCGGCCGTGGCGAGTCCCGGGGAGCGGTGGTCGGTGCCCGACATTGCATTGAACAAGTGCGTGACCGCGGTCGCCCCGGCGTCGAAACCGGCGATTGCCTCGTCGTATGTTGCGGCCGAGTGTCCGGCAGACACGACGACTCCCTGGGCGACGAGCGCACGGATCGTGGCGAGAGCGCCCGGCAGCTCGGGGGCCAGCGTGGCCATCGCGACTCCGGTCTCTGGCGACCACCCGGCGACGAGATCGGGATGGGGAGGCCGCAGCTTGGTCGCGTCGTGGGCGCCGGCCCGCTCGGGAGCGAGGAACGGGCCCTCGACGTGGAGTCCCCACACCTGGGCGCCGCGATAGCCCGGTGGCGGGCCCGCGGCGGCGACCGTCCGGGCGACAGCGATGCTCTCGAGGTCGGTCGAGACCAGGGTCGGCAGAAACGCGGTCACGCCGTGATCGCGGAGTCGCTCGCCGACCGTCCACATGGATGCCGGGTCGCGCGTGAAGTCGTGCCCGAAGGCGCCGTTGATCTGCAAGTCGACGAAACCGGGGGCGACCCACGCTCCGTCGAGATCGATCACGCGAGCGTTGGCACCGGAACCGACATCGCCTACGGCGGCGATGTGTCGGCCGCCGATCTCGATGTCGGTACGGACGCCGGTCGCCACGAGGCGCCCGCCACGGAGGATCGTGCGTCCGTCACCCATCTGTCGACTCCAGACCGTGCCCGACCTCGTACAGACCCGGGATCGGCGCAGGAAGGCGGCCTTCGGTCGCGCCACCGTTGACGACGACGGCGGCGAGCGCGTCGAGCGACGGCGGGAGAATCGAATACGTGCAGAAGTGGGTGCGCGCCGACGGGTAGGCGGTGAGGTCGAACGGCGTGCGCAGCGCGACCGTCACGAGGCGCGGATGCTCCTTGGCGAGCGCCCGAACGAGGCGCGCCTGCCGCTCGTGTACGTCGGCCACGATGGTGCCGATCACCACGGCGTCGTGATCGGATGCGGCGTTCAGTACCGCGGTGATCTCGGCATTCGACGGCTCGATCGTCGTGACGACCTCGGTCACGTTGCCGTGGTGAAGCCGGAAGGCGTCCGCCAGGCCCGGGGGGACGAGCGATGAGGTATCAGCCGGGGTGAGGTCCGAGGGTGCAGGCATGACCACCAGCAAGGAACCGGCGTCCCGCAAGGGCACCGCACCCCCGGCGCGCACCAGCGTGACCGCTCGGTGGGCGGCGGTACGGGCGAGCCGGCGGTGGAGCGGCGCGTTGAGCGTCTCTGCAGGGATGGGCTCGCGGGGCAACGACGCGCGCAGCGCGTTGATCCTCGCCAGGCTGGCTGCATGCCGCGGCGCATCACCCGCGGCCACCGCGGCGGCCGCCCGTCGGTGATGGGCGCGGTCGCGGGTGCAGAGCAGGAGGTCGACGCCGGCGCCGACGAGACCGCTGAGGTCTCCCGCCGACGTGAACGCGCCCATGTCGAGCGCGTCGGAGACCACGACACCTGCGAAGCCCAGGTCATCGCGCGTGAGGTCCGCCAGCGAGGGATGCACCGAGAGGGGAGTGACCGCGTCCCCGGTGAGGGCGGGGACCGCGTAATGGCCGACCATCAGCAGGTCGACCCCGGAAGCGATCGCGGCGGCGAACGGCGGTCGCTCGACTTCATCGAAGCGGGTGCGATCGAAGTCGAGCCGAGGCAGATCGTCGTGCGGGTCGAGCGTCGCCTCACCCTTGCCCGGGAAATGCTTCGCGGCGCACGCGATTCCCCCGGCCCGGTAGCCGGACACCATCGCCGCCCCGAACCGCGCCACCAACTCCGGGTCCGATCCGAACGATCGGATGCCGAGCGAAGGGTTTGCCGGGTTGCTGGCGACGTCCACGACGGGCGCCAGCACGGTGTTGAAGCCCAGCGCACGCAGCTCGAGCGCGGTGGCCTCGGCGACGACGCGCGCCAACTCCTCGTCGTCCGTGGCGGCCAGTGCCATGTTCCCGGGGAAGGGCGTCGCCATCCCGACCAGCGCGGAGAGCTGACCGCCTTCTTCGTCGGCGGCGATGAGAAACGGCAGGCCGTCGGGTGCCAGGTCCTGCAACGCAGCCGTGAGGCGCCGGATCTGCGCTTCATCGCGGAGGTTCCAGTGGCGGCCGAGGAGGAATCCGCCGGGCCGCGCTTCCGGGTCGGCGGTCGGCAGCCAGTCGGGAACCTCGTAGCCCTCGAACCCGACCATGAGCCGACCCTCGGCGGCGGCGGTCATCCCTTTACGGAGCCGGCAAGCAGTCCGCGGACGAAGTAGCGCTGCAGGCTGAGGAAGACGATCAGGGGGACGATCATCGTCACGAACGCACCTGCGGTGAGGACGTGCCAGTCCTGGCCTCGCGAACCGACGAGCTCGTTGAGTCGTGCCGTGAGGATCGCGACCTCGGAGTCCGTGCCGAGGAAGACAAGGGCGACCAGGAGGTCGTTCCACACCCAGAGGAACTGGAAGATGGCGAACGCGGCGAGCGCCGGCATCGACAACGGCAGCGCGAGCCGGGTGAACGCCGTGAAGTGGGACGCGCCGTCGATGAAGGCCGACTCGAAGATGTCCTTCGGGAGCTGCGAGATGTAGTTGTACAGGAGGTAGATGGCCAGCGGAAGGCCGAACCCGGAGTGCGCCAGCCAGATCCCGAGGAACGTGCCGGTGAGTTCCAGCCCGTTGTAGGCCCGCAGCAACGGTACGAGCGTCATCTGGAGCGGGACGACGAGCAGGCCGACCACGATGGCAAACAGCAGGGCCCGCCCCGGGAATCGGATCCAGGCGAAGGCATACGCGGCGAAGGCCGCCAGCGTGATCGGGATCACCGTCGCCGGGATCGTCACGATGAGGCTGTTGACGAACGCGTTGAACATCCCGTCGGAGGTCAGGACGTCCGAGTAGTTGACGAAGGTCCAGGTCGTCTCGAACGGGTGGGTGAGGGTCGTCCACCAGCCCGACGTTGCGATGTCGTTCGGGCTCCGCAGCGAACTGATCAACAGGCCGGCGGTGGGCAGCGACCACAGTGCGGCGATGACGACGACGGACACTCGTACCGACGTTCGCGACCAGAAGCTCGTGCCGACGGCGGTGGAGGAAACTGCGGTGGTGGCGTGGGTCGTGGTCATGCGCCGATCCCCTGCCTGCGGAGGTTGCGGATGTTGACGATCATGATCGGGATCACGGCCGCAAAGAGGATCACCGCAAGGGCGCTCGCCCGGCCGAAGTTCCTGAAACGGATCATCTCCCGGAACATCCGGTTGGCGATCACGTCCGTGTCGAACCGTCCGCCCGTGGTCACGAAGACGATGTCGAAGACTTTGAGGATGGCGATGAACACGGTTGTCGCCACCGTGATGAGCGAGCTGCTGATCGACGGGATCACGACCCGCAAGAACGTTTGGATCTCCGAAGCGCCATCGATTCGGGCCGCCTCGATGATGTCGTTGGGCACGCCCTTGATGGCGGCGGACAGCACGACCATCGCAAAACCGGTCTGCAGCCAGATCATGATGACGATGAGGGCCAGGGTGTTGACGGGTGCGGTCTGGAAGAAGGCGAACGGGTCGTTGCCGGTGGCGTCGAGGAGGCCGTTCAAGAGCCCAATCTGCGCCTCTCCGGGCGGACGCCAGTAGTAGACGAAACGCCAGATGACGGCCGCGCCGACCATGGAGATCGCCAAGGGAAGGAAGACGAAGGCCTTGGCGAAGGCTTCGCGTTTCACGCGATCGACGAGGGTGGCGAAGAGCAGCCCGATCAGCACGCTTCCCCCGGTGCCGAGAACGAGCCAGATCACGTTGTTCCGCAGCGCCATCAGCATGTCCGGATCGGAGAACGCATAGCCGAAGTTGTCGAGCAGGCCGGTGTCCTCCGCACGGTCGAAAACGGAGAGCCAGAGCGTGCGGATCGTCGGATAGACGAGGAAGAACCCGAGCAGCGAGAGCGCTGGGGCGACGAAGACCCATGGGCGCACCCGCTGCATCCACTTGGTGCCGAGATGGTCGACGACGGCGTTGGCCGCAATGAACAGTGCCCATACGCCGCCGATGCCGACGGCGAGTGCGACTGTTGCGACGATGACCTTGGAGGTGGTGCTGCTGAGCCCGTACTGGTCGATCAGCTCGGACTGGCGGTCGAGGCCGATCCATCCGTAGACGGTCGACAGCAGTTGGGCGGGCCCGTCTTCAGCCCGCAGGAACCGAAGGCTGAGCCACAGCGCGCCGAGCACGGCGCCGAGTCCGGCGAAGGCGAAGACGCCG
>JBFFFX010000194.1:0-5450 GCA_041557775.1 Acidimicrobiia bacterium
ACGCTCCATGCTGTTGATCTCCGCCTTCATCCTGGCAACCCGATGTGCCGCCTTCACGTCCGCCTGGCTCAGGGCGAGCACCGAGAGGTCGAGCGCGTCGGCGACGGCGGCGTGGAACTCGACAAGGACCCCACGAGTCACTTCACTGATCTGGAGCCCCTGCTCGACTCGCGCCAGACCCAGGGCGACCAGGTTCGTCTCGATTACGTCACCGATGGCCTCGAGGTCGTTGGTCGCCTCCATGATCGCCACCAACTCGTCGATGTCGGACTGAGCGAGCCGGCGAGCGCTCACCTCGCCGAGGTACTCGATGATCTGCGCGTGGAGGTCATCCACCTCCTCGTCCATGTCTTCGACCTCGAGCAGCGTCCACCGGGTGCCGCTGATGATCGCCGGGAGCACGGCATCGAGCATGCCTCCCACCCGGTTGCCCATGCGCAACAGCTCCTGGCGCGCTCTGTCCAACGCCAGCGCCGGCGTCCGCAGCAGGTCCCGGTCGAGGTACTTGGCCTTGACCGCGGGCTCCGCCTCACCGGGCCGATCAGGCACGATCCGCTCGGTGAGCGCCGCCAGCCGGCCCACGAACCCGACGAACAGCAGCGCGTTGACGACGTTGAACGTCGTGTGGGCATTGGCGATCTGCCGTGCCGTGGCGCCGCCGATCGACTCCATCCAGCTCGCGAGCAGACCGACGAACGGCAGCCACAAGAGCGCACCGAGCACGTTGAAGAGCGTGTGGCCCGCCGCCGCCCGCATCGCTTCACGGGGCTTGCCGAGCGCAGCCAGCACCGCCGTGACCGCGGTGCCGACGTTGGCGCCGAGCACGAGGGCGATGCCCGTCTCGAGGGTGATGAGCCCCTGCTGGGCCAGCACGATCACGATGCCGGTCGTCGCCGACGACGACTGGACGAGCGCGGTGAACACCGCACCGACGGCGAGCCCGAGGAACGGGTTTTCCAGCGTGGCCATGACATCGATGAAGGTCTCGGACGTGCGCAGCGGCGCCATGGCATCGCCCATGAGCGACATTCCGAAGAACACGAGGCCCAGTCCCAGAACGGCGGCACCCTGCGCCTGGCGGTCCTGGCGCTTGGCGAAGAACGTGACCCCGAAGCCGACGGCGACCGCGACGAGGGCGTAGGTCGTCACCTTGAACGCGATGATCTGCGCCGTGATGGTCGTGCCGACATTGGCGCCGATGATGACGCCCATCGATTGCGCCAGCGTCATCAGGCCCGATGAGATGAAGCCGACGACGAGGACCGTCGTCACCGACGACGACTGGATGACCGCCGTGACCCCCGCCCCCGTGAGCAAGCCGGCGAACCGGTTGGACGTGAGCCGCGCCAGCACGTCCCGCATCCGCCCCCCGGCGATCAGTCGGAGCGACTCGGTCATCCGCTCCATGCCGAGCAGGAAGATGGCGAGGCCGCCGAGCAGCGTGACCACGAGGAGGAACGTGTCGATGTCGCCGCCGCTCGAAGTCTCCGCGACCATCAACATGCCCGTCGGCCCCGCCATCGAACCGCCTGCTGGAGTCGGTCCGAGGGTCAGGTCTCGTCGTCCTCTCTGTCGTCGATCGCTTCGTCGTAGTAGTCGAGCTGGTCGAGAGGCAGAACGAGGGCCGTCAAGAGGTTCATCACGTGGGCCGTGATCCGTTTCAGGAAGCGGAAGAACAGGACACGGCTGACCGCATCGAACGCTGCGCCGTCCGACCTGGCTTGGGCGAACACGTGGTCGTCATACTCGGCCAGGAAGCCATCGGCCTTGGCCACCAGCGATCGCGCCCGATCCACATCGCGCTCCTCGAACGCGCTCGCTGCATCATCGATGAGCTGGCCGACCGCGTTGCGGTAGTGCTCGAGTTGCTCACCGTCGTGCGCCGTGGAGAAATCGACGCCGAGCCTGGCGATGTCGTAGAGGTTCTTCGAGTAATCCCCGATGCGCTCCACGTCCTTCACGACGCTCATGTACGCCAGGACGAGTGGAAGATCGGCGTCACCGGTGACTGCGCTGTGGGTCAGGAGGATCCGGCGCACCTCCCGCTGCGACGCGTTGATCTGGCGATCCGTGCCCTTGACCTCTCGCTTCGTCTCCTTCGACTTTCCGCCGCCGAACACCGCCTGCGTGGCAGCATCGAAGACGTCGCGTCCGTCGCGCAGCATCGCAACGAGCGTGTGCTCCACGTCCTCGATGGCGGAGCCTTGCCGGCGTCCTCTGAAGAAGTCGAGCACCATGTCATTCCTCCTCGTTCACAGAATCACGATACCGAGCAGCGGGACCACCACGAACGCACCGAACAGGTAGACCAGGGCAAGAGTTCGGCGTCGCAGCGCGAGATCCGCGAGCCACTCGGCGGCGGAAACGGGCACATACCGGATGGCCACCCACGGATAGATCAACAGAATGCCGGCGATGTTGAACAGCGTGTGGGTCACGGCGATCGTCAGCCCGTCGATGGCGCCGGCCCCGAGTGCGGCTATCAACGCGGTCACCGTCGTGCCGATGTTGGCGCCCAGGGTGATCGGATAGGCGTTCCGCACGAGCAGGATGCCCGACGCCACGAGCGGGATCAGGATCGACGTGGTGATGCTCGACGACTGAACCGAGATCGTCACGATGGCTCCGACGACGATTCCGACGAGGCCCGACCGGGCGAGGGCAGCGTTGAGCGACCGCTCGATGCGGTTGGCCACCAACACCCGCATGTTCTTCGTGATGAGCGTGAGCGTGAGGAAGATCAGGCCGATGCCGGCCACGATGGCGAGCACGGCCAGCAGATCCTCGTTCGCCGAAAAGAATTCGAAGAACGACTCGACGACTCCTGCGAGCCACTTGACCGCTCCCTTGATCGGGCTGTCGAAGCTGCCGCCCAGCTCCTGCCCACCCGAGACGAACGACGCGATCTCGGATGCCGCGGTCGACAGGAAGCCCGTGATGATCTCGAGTGGCAGCAACACGGCGACCGTCATCACGTTGAAGAAGTCGTGCATCGTCGCCGCCGTGAAGGCACGCCGAAACTCGTCGGTGTGGCGGATGTGCGTGATGGACACGATGGTGTTGGTCACCGTCGTTCCGATGTTGGCGCCCATGATCATGGGCACGGCAGTGGGCACATCGACGACTCCCGCCGCCACGAGCCCGACGATCGTCGACGTGGTGACCGAAGACGACTGCACGAGAACGGTCGCCAGGATGCCTACGAAGAGCCCTGCCAAGGGATTCGTGACATTGTCGAAGAGCGCGTCGGTGAAAGGATCGCCCAGGCCCTTGATGCCGGTTTCGAGCAGCTTCACGCCGGCGAGGAACACGTACAACAGCGCGACGACGAGTACGGCCCGTATCGGCGCGGGCAGCCCACTCATGAGCTGGGATCGATCGTGCGTGGTGTCCATGACCCTCCGGGGCCTGCGAGCTTTGCAGGCATACGCGGCACGATGCAAGTCGGGCCCGCCTCGCCCTCCCTCGAGGCCGATCTTCTGTCGTTCCCACGCAGAGAAGCACCGCACGCGCCCGCAGCGCGCCCACCCGCGACGCGGGGCCTCGTCTCGAATCCCCGGCCGGCGGACGCCGTATCATGGAGACATGCGGGCCTCGACCGGGATCTGCGTGCTGCTGCTCACTCTCGGTGCTTGCGGGGCCGGTGAAGGGGCAGAGCCAACGGCCCTGCCGGAATCCGCAACCACCGCCGTCGCGGTCGAGACGACCGAGGCCATGCCGGCGCCCGGCTCGGCAACGACTTCCACCACCTCGGCTCCCGTCACCGCTCCCGCCACAACGACCAGCACGACCGCCGCGCCGGCGCTCAGCGGACCGGGCTTCGACACCTGGATCGCGGTGCTCGCCTCGCTGCCGACGACGGACTACGACAAGTCAGGCGCCGAAGCGTACGCCGCCGACCTGGGCGTCCCCGGTGCCGGCGTGCTTCTGAGCGATGACTACGCATCGCTCAATGCCGGCTACTGGGTCGTGTACCGCGGCGGCTACGACTTCCAGTGGGAGGCGAGCCAGGCATGTGATGCCGCGGCGAACGCCGCGCCGGATTGCTACGTGCGCCATCTCGCCGGAGTCGACCCCGCACAAGCGGTGGGACGCAGCCACGGCACGGCGTTCGGCGTGACGGCCCTCGCCGACTTCGTGATCATCGACCTCGCCACCGGCGTCGTGTTGCGAACGATCGCACTCGGCTACGACGCCGAGTCGCCGGGGCACCCGGCGCTGCACCCCACCGGCGCCACCGTCTACTACTCCGTCGGGTTCGAGGACTTCTGGTTCTCCTGCGACGCCTCCGACGGGATGTTGATGGAACTGGATCTGGCCGGCGGCAGAGCCGAACAGGTCGGCGACGGCTTCTCGCCCGCGATCTCATCCGACGGGGCCACGCTGATGTACCTCGCGTCCTCCGAATGCTTCCCCGACCCGGCCGAGCCTCAGTTCGTGCTGGCGCCGATCGATGCGGTGGTGTGGCGCGATCTCACGGACGGGACCGAGACCCGGGTGGTGCTGCCGCCGGCAGGAGAACAGGCAGAGGGGTACGAGCTGTGGACCGCGACCCTCGGACCCGACGGGTCCGCTCTCGTCCTCGATACGGCAGGTGTGGTGTGGCGAGTCACCAGGGAGGGGGCGGTCGCGGCGGTCTTCGACCTCGCGGCGCAGTTCGACATGCCGATCGACGGGCACTCGTGGACCGTCGTCGGCCATGACCGCGGGCTCGACCGGCTGCTCGTCGCCGAGACGACGAGGGACGGAGACGATGGCCGGACCCTGGTCCATGGCCTCGACCTCGTGGGCGGGACGGCCGAGACCTACGCCGCGTATTCCGGTGACGCAGGCATGGCGCTCGACGTCCTCACCGGCAGCCACCTCGCGGCCGCAACCGGACGTGTCCTTCAAGTCGACGGCGAGACCATCGGCCTGAGCGTCGACCTCGTCGACATCGCGTGGTAGCGGGACGGTCGTTAGGGTCCGTCGGGATGATCACCCTCACCGACGTCACCGCCGCCCGCGAACGCATCGCAGGGCGGCTGCACCGCACCCCGCTCGTCCGTTCCCAGTCCCTCACCGACCGTCTCGGTGTCGAGACCTTCGTGAAGCTCGAGCTGTTCCAGAAGACCGGATCGTTCAAGCCTCGCGGGGCTTTCAACGTCATGCTGTCGCTGCGCGACGAGGAGCGAGCGCGCGGTGTCGTCGGCTTCAGCGGCGGCAACTTCGCCCAGGGCATGGCCTACGCCGGCGCTCAACTCGGCGTGGATACGCTCGTCGTCATGCCCGAGTCGACGCCGGCGCACTATGTGGCGGCCACCCGGGGCTACGGCGCCACCGTCGAGCTGGTCCCGACGATCGCTGCGGCCATCAGCGCCACCGAGGCCGACGCCGCCGCGGGGCGGACTGCGATGCACCCCTTCGACGATCCCCGCATGATGGCCGGCAACGGCACGGTCGGGCTGGAG
>JBFFFX010000195.1:0-5449 GCA_041557775.1 Acidimicrobiia bacterium
CCATCGCGGCGACGACGGTCGCCGACTCGATCAGCGCCGACCTCCCCCGCGACCGGGTGAAGGCGATGAACGCCGCCACCGAGACCGGCGGTGCCTACCTGCGGGTCACCGACGACGCGATCCTGGCGGCTATCCCGACCCTGGCCCGTGGCAGCGGCGTGTTCGCCGAACCCGCCGGCGCCGCCGCCTACGCCGGGCTCGAAACCGCGGTCGCCGCCGGCCTCGTCGGGCCGGACGAGCGCGCCGCGGTCATCGCCACCGGCAGCGGACTCAAGGACGTCGCCGGGGCGATGCGGGCCGTGACCGCCGCCGGTACCCATCCCGTCACCATTCCACCGGACGTGGACGCGCTCTCGACGGCGCTCCGCGACGCCGGCTACACGTTTGAGTCCAAGGAGCCCACATGATCGACCTGACCATCGACGAGCCGACGCTCGAAGCCGCCGCCGGGCGGGCGCGGGAGCGCAACATCGTCGTCCCGACCTTCGCCCAGATGCGCGATCCGGGCCTCGTGCCGCAGCGCATCAAGGACGAGCTGGCCGGGATCGGGCTGTGGGATCTCGATCCGCACAACCTTTTTCGCATCACCTGGCACAACGAGCCCGTGCCCCACGGCGGCGGCTACGGCCCGGTCAACTTCATCGAGCTGCCGTCGGAGCTGACGGGCGTCGACGCCCGCATCGTCGTGCTCGAGGGCAAGTGGTTCCCGACCGGCGCCCACAAGGTGGGAGCTGCGTTCGGCTGTCTTGCGCCGCGGCTCGTCACCGGCCAGTTCAACCCGGTGACGACCAAGGCGGTCTGGCCGTCGACGGGCAACTACTGCCGCGGCGGTGCGTACGACTCGAACCTGCTCGGATGCGAGTCGATCGCCATCCTCCCCGAGGGCATGAGCCGGGAGCGGTTCGAGTGGCTGGAGAGCGTGGCCGGCGAGATCATCAAGACGCCCGGGTCGGAGAGCAACGTCAAAGAGATCTTCGACAAGTGCTGGGAGCTGCGCGAGTCCGGCCAAGACCTGATGATCTTCAACCAGTTCGACGAGTTCGGGAACTACCTGTGGCACTACGCAGTCACCGGACCGGCGATGGTCGAAGCCGTGCAGTCGATCATGGGACCGAACGACGTATTCCGCGGCGTCACGCTCACCTCTGGATCGGCGGGGACGATCGGCTCCGGCGACTACCTCAAGCAGGTGTTCCCGACGAGCGTCATCGCCGCCGGTGAGGCGGTGCAGTGCCCCACCATCTTGTACAACGGGTTCGGCGAGCACCGCATCGAGGGCATCGGCGACAAGCATGTCCCCTGGGTGCACAACGTCAAGAACACCGACTTCGCGATCGGCCTCGACGACGAGGCGACGATGTCGATCAGTCGCCTCTTCAATGAACCGGCCGGCGTGTCGTACCTGGTCGATCAAGGCGTGAAGCCGGATCTGGTCGAGCAACTCCCCTTGCTCGGCATCTCCGGCATCGCCAACTCCCTCATGGCGATCAAGCTGGCGAAGTACTACGAGATGACCTCGCGCGATGTCATCGTCACGGTTGGCACCGACTCCATGGAGATGTACGGGAGCCGGCTGCACGAGCTCAGCGACGAGCGCGGCGAGTACACGGCGCTCGACGCTGCGGCCACCTTCGCCCGGTATCTGCACGGCACCGCCACCGACCACGTCCACGAGCTGTCGTACTACGACCGCAAGCGGATCCACAACCTGAAGTACTACACGTGGGTCGAGCAGCAAGGGAAGACGTACGAGGAGATCCAGGCCCAGTGGTACGACCCCGACTACTGGACGTCGATCCAGGCGATGGTCGACCCCATCGACGCCCTGATCGAGCAGTTCAACGCCCGAGTGGGCCTCGGCTGAGCGGGTGATCTGAAGCAGCCAACCCGGCAGTCCACTGCCCGGTTGGCGGCTTCGCGGGCGAAAGGTGGTATCGTCCGACGGCCGCACCGGGTGGAGGCCAGCGCTTCGTCGCTTCCCCGGTGGTCACACGGCATGATTACTTCTCACCCGGTTGGACTGCCTCTTCGGCCGACTCGAGTCTCCAGCGGCGACCACCGCTCGGCTCGAGCGAGAGCGCCCCGTCCAACGACTTCGCCCATCCGGGCCAGGAGAGATCATGTCGACCACGTTCGCCCAACTCGGGCTGCCCAATCCGATGGTCCGTGCGCTGGGAAAGCGCGGAATCAGCCATCCGTTCCCCGTGCAAGCGGCGGCGATCCCCGATGCCCTCGCCGGCCGCGATGTCTGCGGCAAGGCGCCGACGGGCTCCGGCAAGACCTTGGCCTTCGGACTTCCCCTGCTCGCCCGGGTGGACCAGGCGACGCCCCACCAACCCCGTGCCCTCGTACTGGCGCCGACTCGTGAGCTGGCGCAACAGATCACGAGGGAACTCCAGCCTGCCGCGAGCGCGGTGCACCGCAGGATCTACGCCGTGTACGGCGGCGTCCGCTACTCGTCGCAGCACCACGCTCTGCGCAAGGGTGTCGACGTCCTGGTCGCCACCCCCGGAAGACTCGAGGACCTGATCGACCAGGGCACCGTGCACCTCGGCGAAGTTGACATCGCCGTGATCGACGAAGCCGACCGCATGGCCGACATGGGCTTCCTGCCGGCGGTGCGGCGTCTCCTCGACCAGACGGCGAAGGCGCGGCAGACCATGCTCTTCTCGGCCACCCTCGACGGCGACGTCGCCGTGCTCAGCCGCAGCTATCAGCAGAAGCCGGTACGTCACGAGGCCGAGGCCGTCGAGTCGAAGACCGTGGATGCGCGGCATCACTTCTGGTCGGTGGCGCACCACGACCGCATCCGGCACACGGCCGACGTCGTCGCCGCCGCGGGCCGTTCGATCGTGTTCACCCGCACCCGCCACGGGGCGGATCGTCTCGCACGGCAGCTCGGCAAGCTGGGCGTAGCCGCCGAGGCGATCCACGGTGGGCGCTCCCAGAACCAGCGCAACCGAGCGATCCGAGCCTTCTCGTCGGGCCGCGCCGAAGCGCTGGTCGCCACCGACGTCGCAGCACGCGGTATCCACATCGACGCCGTCGCCTCGGTGATCCACTTCGACCCTCCGAACGATCACAAGGACTACGTCCATCGGTCGGGCCGGACGGCGCGCGCCGGAGCGGCGGGCACCGTGGTGAGCCTGGTGACCAGCGAGCAGGCCAAGGGTGTCCGGCGGATGCAGCGGGAGCTCGACATCGACGAGCCGATCGGCGAGCCCGACCTCGCCGCGATCCTCGACATCGAGCCCGCCCCCCGGAAGCCGAAGAAGGCCGAGCCGCGGACCAACGCTCGACCGGCACGCGACACGCATGTGAAGCCAACCACGACGCCTGCCAAGCAGCGCGGCGACAGCGTCTACGTGGCCAACCTGCCGTGGCACGTCACCGAAGACGAGCTGCACCGCCTCTTCTCCAGGCATGGCCGGGTCCACCAGACCACCATCATCACCAACAAGCGATCCGGTCGCTCCAAGGGCTACGGCTTCGTCGACATGCCCCGCCAGGCCGCCAAGACCGCCGTCAAAGCGCTCAACGGCACCACGCTCGGCGGTCGCGACCTCACCGTTCGGATCGCCCAACCTCGCCGCTACGGCGGCTGACACACCCCCTCATGCGGCTCGCACGAGCCGCCCGCTTCTCAGCGAAAGGAGTGCCGCATGCCGGCACCATCGACCGCGCGTGCGAGGGACGCACGCATCCTCAACGACCTCCGACGCGGCACGACGTACCGTGCCAGCACCCGGTGCGGCGTCACCATCGGCGAGTACCTCGGCATCGAGACGCCCCACGGCCAGCGCGCGATTCTGCTGCGCCACGGTCGCGGCACGGCGTCGATCGCCGTCAGCGACGTCATGACCATCATCCGCGCCGCCTGAGCGGCATGCGGCCGACCACAGCCGGCGCTTCCGGATCTGGGTTGGGCCCAGCCACGAAGCGCCGGGCCCAACCATTGCACATCAGTAGTCGACGACGATGCGGAACTCGGTGACCTCGACGTCGCCTTCGACCTTCGAACCGACGCCCATTCCGGCGATCGGCGCCAGGATGTCGCCGGCCGCAGGATCGGTCACGTAGGCGTCGACGATCGCCGCGAAGTCGGTGAACATGAACAGACCGTCACCGACCGTGACATCGTCGACGCGCTCGTAGATCGCCGAGTCGGTCAGTCCACCGTCGCTGCCGAACTGGGCCAGCTGGTCCGGCGACGAGCCGATGAACAGCGCGTCATCGTCGAGACGGAAAGATGCGAACGGCGTCCCGTCGATGCTCACGATCCGGAGACCGCCCACATCGGCGAACTCGAAGCCCTCGCTGGCGAGCAGCTCCGTCGCGTTGTCGAACGCCCGGCCGACGACCTCGGAATCGGCGACCCCGATCCCGAACAAGATGCCGAGACCTGGGTCGATGTCCGCCGTCAGGGCGCCGTCAGCGGCCGGACCGGCGGCGAAGATCACCTCGCGCCCGAACTGTGGGAGCAGGTCATCGATGAGCGACATGCCGATCACTTCGTCGATCGGAGCCGCCAGCTCCCTCAAGTCGGCTTCCGTCAAGTCCTCATCTCCGGCCACGGTGAACAACACGTCCATCGCCTCGGAGACGAAGTCCTCCGGGAGGACCATGTCGACATACCCGAAAGTGGCGCCGGGAAGCTGCGCCGGCCACACGCCCACGGCCGTCGGCGCGACACCCTCGGCCAGCGGTGCAGCGGTGCGGAAGACCAGGCCGTCCTCGTCGAGCACCATGGCGCCCATGGCGGCGGTAGCAGGTTCATCGGAAGCGAGAAGCTCGATCCCTGCACTGGCGAAAGCCTCCTCGAGCGCGCTGCCGAGGGCGGGTGACGCGTAGACGGTTGCGATCGGGTCATCGCCGATCGCCCCGGCGAGCAGCTGGAACTCATCGGTCTGGGCGATCGAGTCTGCAGCCTCCAGCTCCAGCGCCTCGCGCACCGTTGCCGTCGACTCGCCGATGACGAACCGGTCCTCGGCCAGCGCGACCACCACCGGGTCGTCGCCGTCGAACGTGTAGGCGGCAGTCCCGGCGATGTCGAACTGATCGATGATCGCTCCGTCCTGCTCGAGATCGAGGACCAGGCGGTCGAGAAACTCCTGGGCGCCTTCCTGGTCGCGCACTTGCAGCACGAGCATCACCTTCGGCACTTCGAACGACTCCGGACTGGTGATGTCGAAGAGGCCATCGGGAACCCAGATCGCCAGCGAAGCGCTGCGCCCGATCCACGAGAGCACGTCTTCGGCGAACCGGAACCCGATCTCTTCCTGAGCGACGTCGTCGAACTCGCGCATCGCGGTCTCGAGGTCCGTTACTTCGTCGATGATGCCGTGCTGCTGCATCGGATCGGCGAACGCACTGATGAAACGGTCGACACGATCGACATCGCGGAGTTGCATGAAGTCGATCGTCAGCACGATGTCGGCGTCGTTGGGAA
>JBFFFX010000196.1:0-5446 GCA_041557775.1 Acidimicrobiia bacterium
ACGGAGGGAACGGCGGCGACGAGCGCGAGCGGAGTTCCCATCTCGTGCCCGTTGCCGCTCGGGCGGTGATCCTGTGGCGTCATCTCGACGATCGCACCTGTGGCGTCATTGTGGTCCGCGGTGCGAACCGGGAGGCGAATCTACCGCTCGTCCGGCGCCGCTCACGCGGTGCGCCGGCGCGGCGGCGGCAGCCGGGACCGCCGGCGGTGGCGACGGTCCCGGTGCTTCAGCACCGACGCACGGAACCTTCCCTTTGTTGCTGAGGTTGTGGCGGCGTAGGTTCGTTGTGGTTTCGGGAGGTCGTTGCGACCAAGAGCCCTAGTGCCCGGTGCCGGGGCGGGCACAGAATCGATTTAGACGGATTCTTCGTTGTCCCGTGAGCCAGAGCCTTCGGGAGTGTTGCCGCGTTGGCTACGCATACTCCTCACGGTCGTCGCGATCGCGATCATCGTGTTCGGCGGTTGTCTCGCATCGGTCGTCGGGATGATCTACTGCGGGGTGGAAGAAGGAACAGGGTTCGTGTGCACTGCCGGTGGGTTTGCGCTTTGGGTGTTGGGTGTATCCGTGCTCCTCGCCGTCATCGTTGCACTCGCCCGGGTGGGGTTCCGCCGGTGATGTGACTTCCGGTGACAAGCGGTGCCAGCTATTCGTCTTCATCGGCGGCGTTGTTGTCGGTCCAGGCGTTCGTTGCAGAGGTGTTGGCGGCGTGGGTTCCAGCGTTGCCCAGCAGCCCAGGTTACGAACTGCACCGACCTTCCCCATGGGGCTAGCCGTTGGGGTGGGACGGGCTTTGCGCTTCAGGCGCAGTGTCGAGAGCCGCTACCGCCAGTGCGCCCGATCGCCCGACGCTGCGTGTGAAGACTCGTTGCAGGCGAACGGGGTCCCCGTCTTCGGAGGTGCGGCCTTGGAGAAGGCTGGGCGATACTTGGGTGATCAGGCGTGCCGACCAGTGAAGCTTCACCGAACGATCGGTGGCGCGCCTGTGGTTGAGCGGGGTTGGGGCGATTGCTCTCGTCTGGCGTAGGCGGCGTACGATGTCTTCGTGGCTTCCGATCCGTACCGCCGATGGGCCGTCATCTATGACCGTGTGGTCGAGCCGATGCAGTCCGGCGTGCGACGCATCGCACTACGCGTGCTGCCGCCGGTTGCCGGTTGGTCGGTGCTCGACGTGGGATGCGGCACCGGGACGGGGCTGGTCCCCTACGTGGAGGCCGGTTGCAGTGCCACCGGTGTGGAGGTCTCGCCGGTCATGTTCGACAAGGCGATGGCGAGGCTCGGCGACCGAGCCGGTCTGCATCTGACCGACGGCGAGGCTCTGCCATTTGAGGACGGTGCGTTCGATCTGGTGCTGACCTCGATGGTGCTGCACGAGATACCGGCCGAAGCGCGTCCTCGATTCGTCTCCGAGATGGCGAGGGTCGCCAGACCGGATGGCCACCTCCTCTTCATCGACTTCCGATGCGGATCGTTGCGGGGGCTGAAGGGGTTTGCACTGCGCGGGTTGTCCACCGCCATCGAGAGGGTCTCCGGCCACTACGACGGCTATCGCACTTTCCGAGCGGCGGGGGGCGTTCCGCACACGATCGGCGAGCTGCGTCTCGGCGTCGAGCGTGAGAAGGCCGTGGCGGGCGGGAACCTGGGGATCTACGTCGTGTCGCCCCGACCGGCTGGAGACGGTCCGCCGTAACCGGGGGATCTCGCTGATCACCCGCCACGTTCTGGGTGTGTTGCGGGCGCTTTGGCCCTACAGACCCGGGCCGGAGACGTGTAGGCCTGGTGGTGAGGTCTGCAGAGGAGGTCGGCGATGACGGAGCTCCTGGAGAGGTCGGAGCAGCGCGAGCGAGAAGAGAGGAAGCGACTCGACTCGATCTGGTGGGCAGGCGTGTTGATCTGGATAGGTCTGGCCCTCGCCGCCGAGTCGCTCGAGATTCTTCCCGAGATCGGCGACGCAGGGGAGTGGTGGCCATGGATCTTCATCGGCGTCGGGCCGTGGGCGCTGGCCTTGAACCTGTATCGGACGGCCGTCGCGTCGGCTCCCAACCCATCGACCTGGGACTGGGTATGGACGGTGATCTTCCTCGCAGTCGGTGCCGGCGCCATCGTCGACGTGGGGGGTGAAATCGTCGGAGCCGCCGCCCTCGTTGCTGTCGGGGTGGTGGTGCTCGTCAATGCGATGAGGCGCAGCAGCTGATCGCCCGCACTCGGGTCCGGGCACGGCGCGTCGGCGGATGCTCCCGGAGCTGCGGACGGGCGGGGGCGGTCGCCGTCGCGGATCGGCTGGGCCCGTCGCTAGATTCTCGCTTGTGTTTGCCCTGTCGCGATCGAGGCTTCCGTGCGGCGGGTGAGGCTCGGCGTCGTTTCGCTGGCTTGCACCCTCCTGGTGGCGGCGTGCGGCGTGATCGGCTCCGATGACGGGGTTCCGGTTACGCTCGAGCCATCAACCGTGACCTGGGAGACGTACCAGTACGAGCTGACGCGCTTCAACACCATCTTGGCGGGCTCCTACGACGGCGAGACCCGGACGGAGCACACGTTCGACACCTGGATCCTGGAGAACGAGTTCCTGCGCGTGACATTGCTGCCGGAGTTCGGTGGCCGGATCCTCTCGATGGTGTACAAGCCGACGGGACACGAGCAGCTCTATCAAAACCCCATCGGTGTGCCCTACCAGATCGACACCAACGTCTTCTTCTTCAACTGGCTCATGGTGTACGGGGGCATCTTCCCGACCTTCCCCGAGCCCGAGCACGGCAAGACCTGGTTCTTGCCGTGGGACTTCGAGATCATCGAGGAGACCGACGACGTGGTCACCGTCGCCATGTCCTTCGTCGACGACGTGGACTACCCGCTGGCGCCGGGGCAGTACAGCGGTGACGCCACGGGGTTGGAGGTCACGTTCCTCATCACGCTGCGCGCCGGCCGGGCGGCGCTCGACACCGCCGTCGTCGTCGAGAATCCCGGTGGGGAGCCGGTCGCCTACGAGTACTGGACGAACGCAACGCTGTCCCCAGGCTCGGATCCCGACGATCCGCGGAGTCCTGCCCGGTCGGAGATCATCGCACCGGTCGACATGATCAAGATCCCGAGCTTCTGGTCGAACATCGCGGCCCAAGAGCGGCCGACCGGCCTGATCGAGGTGTACGACTTCGACACGTTGCGGGAGTTCGGGAATTGGGCCGACTTGGGGATCGCCTATGCGTTTCCGGACGTCAGCTCCGCCAACTACTGGGGCGTCATCAACCACGACAACGGCGAGGGCATCTTCAGGATCGCCGACAACTCGGTCACCCCGGGTCTCAAGATCTGGACTTGGGGGTACTCGCAGACGGCCGATCTCGATCCGGAGGCAGGGCCGCAGGAGGCCCGTCCCTACATCGAGCTGTGGGCGGGCGTCACCCGCGAGTTCTTCCAGTCCGCCGAGCTGGCCGCAAACGCCGAGCTGGAGATCGCCGAGGTCTACAGCCCCAGCGTTGGCTTGACCGGCGTGACCCATGCCAACGAGGACTTCCTGGTCAACATGGTCGTGGACGACGGCGGCGATGTGCGTTTCGAGATCTTCGGCCTGCACCCGGGAACGGAGGTCTCGGCGATCGTGTCGGCCGGCGGGGACGTGATTCGTGAGAGCGAGCTGACGCTCGACGCCGTGGCAGGGAATGTGGTCTCTGCGTCCCTCCCCCCGATGGGAGACCCCGTCACGCTCGTGTTGCGCGATGCGTCGGGGGACGTCGTTTTCAGTGGTGACCTGGTGCGAACCGACGCATGACCGCCGGACGCGCGATCTCGCCCTCGTCGTGGATGCGGTCGCCGGCCAGCGCTGGACGACCGGGAAGGAACCAGGACCATGCATGACGTGCTCGACCCGGCGACGATGCTCGCCGACGAGCTCGCCCAGCGCCGGGAGTCCGGCTACGACGTGGCCGGGGTCGAAGATGTCGTCCTCGACGCCCTCGCCGATGGCGATCTGCGGCGAATCGAGCAGGCCCACGTTGCGCTCGAGGCAACGGAGCTGCGCGCGGACTGGGTCTACGACGAGCCGTCGTCTCTCGATGGCATCGCGGGAACGCTGGCGCCCGTTCCGGACGTACCGGCGCTCCGGTTGACCGACGCCGAGCTGCGCGACCGGTTGCTGGGCGCCTGGCTGGGCCGCTGTGCCGGGTGCAATCTCGGCAAGCCGGTCGAGATGTGGCACCGCGACGAGATCAAGACCTACCTCGAGTCGGGTGGTGAGTACCCGATCACCGACTACATCCCGATCCTGGAGGGGGCCGAGGAGCGTTTCCCGCCGTGGGCGAAGGACTCGATGCGGGGTCGCGTCACCTGCATGGCCCGCGACGACGACATCGACTACACGATCCTCGGACTCCACGTCGTGGAACGGCACGGCCGGGACTTCGGGCCGATGGACATCGCGGATGCGTGGCTGGACCTCTTGCCGTTCACCCAGGTCTACACCGCGGAGCGGGCCGCCTACCGCAACCTCGTCCACGGGCTCGTGGCGCCCGAGACGGCCACGCACCGCAATCCGTACCGAGAATGGATCGGCGCACAGATTCGGGCCGACATGTGGGGCTACGTGAATCCCGGTGATCCGGGGGCGGCGGTCCGTCTGGCGTACCAGGACGCCTCGTTGTCCCACGCTCGCAACGGCATCTACGGCTCGCTGTGGGCCGCCGCGCTGATCTCCGTTGCATTTGTCACCGATGACGTCCTCCAGGCGATCGAGACGGCGAGCCAGTTCGTACCACCGAACTCCCGCATCCTCGATGCGGTGCGGGACACGATCGGTGACTTCGCGGAGGGTGTGGACTGGGAGGCGTGCCGGGACCGGATCGAAAGCCGGTACTACGCCCGGTACAGCGAGATCCACACGATCAACAACACGGCCGTCATCGCCGCCGCGCTGTTGTGGGGTGCGGGCGACTACACGAGAACCATCGGGCTCGCCGTCCAAGGCGGGTGGGACACGGACTGCACGGCAGCCACCGCCGGTTCCGTCTTCGGGGCGATGCACGGTACGGCGGGCCTGCCGGCGCGCTGGATCGCACCGCTCAACGACCGTGTCCGCAGCGCGATCCTCGGCTACGACGGCTCACGTCTGTCGGAGCTCGCCGAACGGACGTTCCGCCAGGTGCACCGATCCGGCACCGACGCCTGAGCGCGGTGGCTCGCCGGCGATGGCGGACGCGACGTCGCGGCTTGTGCCTCCTCGGGACGGGCCGCGTGTTGCCGGCCCCTCCTATCATCCGGACATGCTCGAGCTCGGCCAATCCCGCTTCCTCGAGGCCGTGCGCCCCCTCGGAAGCTCGCCGAGCGGAGCCGCCGGCACGTCGAGGGAGGAGCGGTGACCGCAGCCCTCGCCGGCATCCGGGTCCTCGACGCCGCCTCTCTGTTCGCCGGTCCGCTGGCCGCGACCATGCTGGCCGACTTCGGTGCGGAGGTCATCAAG
>JBFFFX010000197.1:0-5441 GCA_041557775.1 Acidimicrobiia bacterium
ACGCGAACCGTATCCGGCGTGCGTGCCATGAGGTGACGGGCGTAGATACCCCCGAGGCTCCACCCGACGAGCGACACCCTGCGGCCCGCGGCGCCGGCGATCCTGTCGAGCAGCGCCGGGATCTCGTGGACCACTTGCTCGGTCGGCCCCACGTTGCGGCCCAGCCCCCAGCCATGTGCTTCGTAGCCGATCGTCGCCAACACGCGGCGCAGCGGCGCCGTGGAGCGATCGGTCGCCATGAACCCGGGGAGCACGAGGACGGGGTGACCGTCTCCCGCGGGCAAGCGACGGGCCAGGGTGAGCAATCCCATCGACGTGGCGAACTCGCCCGTCGCCCGGGCCGGCTCGGACAACGCCCGGAGGAGCGACGGCCGCCTCACGCGAGTGCCTTCTCCAGGGCGACGACCTCGTCCTCGATGAGATCGAGGAGCCGCCACAGGTCGGGTACGAGATCCCGATCGGCGACGAGACCGAAGCAGAGCTTGCCGAGATAGCTGTGCAGTGTGATGTTGAGCGCAGCGCCGTCCACGATCGTGGAGACCGGGTAGTGGCCTTCGAGCTGCGCCCCAGCCAGGTACAGCGGGAAGCCGGGCCCGGGCACGTTCGAGATCACGAGGTTGAACGGCGTGAACCGACCCGCCCGCCCGTTGCGATACACGACCCTGGCGGCGCGGGCGGCCAGGGCAGGAGGCGCGAAGGCGGCGAAGTCCTGGAGCAGCGTCGCCGGTGTGGCCTGATGCGTCTCCTTGGCGACGGACATCGTCTTGTGTACGAAGGCCAGCCGGTCCACGGGATCGGCGACATGGGTACCGATCGGAGCGATCATCGCCGACACCTTGTTGCCGATCTCGTTGCGGTCGTCGTCGGTGCGGATCGAGATGGGGATCATCGCCTGGAGGGAGCGCTCCGGCAGCTCGCCGTGCTCCAGCAGCCAGCTGCGCACCGCACCGGCGGACACGGTGATGACGACGTCGTTGACGGTCGTCCCGGCGGCATCTTTGATCGCCTTCACCCGCTCGAGCGCGACGTCTCCGAAGGCCCAGCGGCGGTGCGGCGTGATGGGATGGTTGAGCAGCGTGCGGGGGGCGATGAGCCGGGGACGCGACACCACGTCGTCCCCGTCGCGGCCGAGCCCGACGAGCGCGGGAAGGGCCCGCAGCGGCTTGAGACCGGGAAGGGCGCGAACCACCTCGTAGCCGACTCTCACGGCGCGGGCGGGGCTGACGGCGATGTGGGCTGCGCTCTTGAGGAGCATCGCCAGCGGGCTGGGGAGGTCGCCGCCCACCCACGCCGACTCGGGCTGCGGCACCTCCCGCCCTTCTGGAGTCGGGTCGAGCAGGATCGTGAGGATCTCGGCGCCCGAGACTCCGTCGATGGCGGCGTGGTGAAGCTTCGTATACGTGGCCATCCGCCCGCCGTCGAGACCCTCGATCAGGTACATCTCCCACAGTGGCCGGGTCCGGTCCAGGGGACGCTCGTGGATCCGGGCGACCAGATCGGCCAGCTCTGCCGGTCCGCCGGGCGGAGGGACGGCAATGTGCCGCAGGTGGAAGTCGAGATCGAAGTGGGGATCCTCGATCCAATACGGTCGGTCAACATCGAGAGGAACGGTCACCAGTCGGCGCCGGAACGGTGGCAGCAGATGGATCCGCTCCTCGATGAGCCGCCGCAACGTGGCGAAGCCCCATCCGGGAGGGGCGGTCGACGGGTCGACCACCACAACACCGCCGACGTGACCCTGCTGGGTCGGAGTCTCCATGTTGAGGAAGGTGGCGTCGACGCCCGTCAACTGCTGCACGGCGCGAGCCTACCGCTCCGACGCTCCGGCTTCTCGCCCGGTGCGGAACGCCGGAACCGTGCTCCGGCTTCGGGCCGGGCAGGCCGGGCGGACCCAGATCAGACGGCCTCGACCCGCGCCGGCACGTGCTTGTGCCACGGAGTGCCGGCAAACGGGTCCTGATGCCCGATCGACGTCAGCTCGTTCGTCGGCACCCCCGTGAGCCGCGGGGCGCCGTCCTCGTCGGGGTAGTCCACGCCGAGACCGTTGGGCAGGGTGACGTACCCCTCGCGCACCGTGTCCGTCACCTCGACCACCGTGGTCAACGACCCGCGCGCCGTGGTCACCCGGACCTCGCCACCGTCCTCGACGCCGAGGTCGGCCGCGTCGGCGGGGCTGATCCGCAGCGCCCCTGCGCGATCCCGCTTGCGCCAGTCGGGGTCGCGGAAGATCGTGTTGGCGGTGAACGAGCGGCGCTCGCCGGCGGCGAGGATGAAGGGAAGGTCCGGTGTCGTGTGCTCCTCGGGCACTTCGGGAATGGCGGCGAACAGCTCGAGCATCTCCGGGATCGCCACGTTGAGCTTGCCGTCGATGGTGGAGACACGGCGCCACGAGTCCTCGGGGTCGCTGGAGGAGAACACGACCCCGGTTCGTGACTCGAGGACGGCGTCGAACAGCGCCTCGCCGAGCATCGGGCCCTCACCCTGAATGCCGGCCTTCTTGATGCTCACCGGGTCGCGCAGCGCCGCCTGATGGCACATCCCCCACAGCACGGCGGCCTCGGCGGCGTCTCCGGGCAGCGTGGGGCCGAGCGCCGCATAGAGGATGATCGGCGCCATCCGCCCCAGGAGCGGGTCTCCGGTCGTCAGCTCGGCGAACTTGGCGGCGAACGCGAGGCGGTCGCGCTCGGCGGCCGCCCGGAGGTCGGCGACCATGCCGTCGTCCAGCGCGCCGAGGGCCCTGCAGAGCCGGTAGTGGATCTCCGGCTCGGCGAGGGTGCCCGGCAGCGGATCGAGGATCGGCTTGCGGAGCGTGAACACGTTGTCGGGGAACTCGAAGTTGAAGAACGTCGCTTCCCACTTCTCGTACTGCGACGCAGCGGGCAGGACGATGTCGGCGTGACGGGCCGTCTCGGTCATGGCCACGTCGATGACCACGGAGAACTCGAGGGCACGCATCGCCTCCCGCCACCTCGGGCTGTCGGCGAGGGAGTGAAGCGGATTCGCCGACTCGATGATCATCGCCTTGTAGGCGCCGGGGGCGTCGCTCAACACCTCCTCCGGGATCACGTTGCACGGCACCATGCCCGCAATCACGGGTGCCCCGGCGACCGGCGACACCTTCTGCGAGCCGGCCTTGGCCTGCCCGAACGGCACCATCACGCCGGGCGCGACCATCCCCCCGAGCTTGGCGAAGTTGCCGGTCAGCACCCAGAGGAGCTTCTCCAGGTAGGAGTTGAGGGTCGAATGCGGCGCCATCTGGACGCCGAGATCCTCGAAGATCGCGACCGACGACGCCGTCCCGATCATCCGAGCGGCGGATCGGATCACCTCGGCGTCGACGCCGCAGTTGCGGGCGTAGCGATCCACGTCGACTCCGGCGAGCGCGGCACGCACTTGGTCGAAACCGTTGACGTTCGCCGCGATGAAGTCGCGGTCCACGAGCCCCTCATCGAGCAGAACCCGCACGATCGCCGCCAGGCAGTAGACGTCCGTTCCCGGCTTCACCTGCAGATGGACGTCGGCGAGGTCGGCCGTCTCGGTGCGGCGCGGGTCGATCACGATCATCGCCCGGTCCGGGTCGTTGGCGATCTCCTTCAACGTGCGGCGGGCGTGGGGGATGCCGTGGGATTGCCAGGGGTTCTTGCCGAGGAACACGGCGACCGCGGTGTTGCGGAAGTCACCCCGGGTAGAGACCCCGATGTGGGCGTTGACCCAGAACTCCCCCGTCTTCTCCTGGGCGAGTGCACTGGAGCGATAGCGCGACCCCACCGCCGCCCGCGTGGCCGTCGCATAGGCTCCGCACAAGTGGTTGCCCTGACCGCCGCCGCCGTAGTAGAAGATCGCCTCCCCACCGTGCTCGCGTTGCACCGCCTGCAACCGCGCCGCCGTCTCGGCGATGGCCGTGTCCCAGTCGATCTCCTCGTACGTCCCGTCGGCGCGGCGCCGCATCGGTGAGGTGAGCCGGTGACGGCCGTTCTGGTAGTGGTTGAGCCGCAGCGCCTTCTCGCACGTGTAGCCGTGCGAGGCCTTGTGCTCCTTGTCGCCGCGGACGCGGACGATCTGCCGGCCGTCGAGCCTGACCTCGACGCCGCAGTTGGATTCACAGAGAATGCAGACGGTCTTGTGCC
Source organism: Acidimicrobiia bacterium (assembly GCA_041557775.1). Classification (GTDB taxonomy): domain Bacteria; phylum Actinomycetota; class Acidimicrobiia; order Spongiisociales; family UBA5794; genus DATHZQ01. The sequence continues at coordinate 4,128 of JBFFFX010000197.1, forward strand.
AGGGCTGGTCCGACATCGGGCGCTCCCATTCGACGGGTTCGAGGCAAACCTACGCCCGTCTGTGCGCCTCAACAAGCAGTGCCCGCACCTCCATCCCGGACAACTGGCGCCACAGAAGGGACTTGTGCGGCTTCGTCCGCGCCGGCGGCGTCCATAGGCTCGCAGTGGACGGGTGCGAAGGAGCGGTGTGCAGACCACCAGCCTCACGGTGAATGGTGCCGAGGTCGATGTCGCGGCACCTGCCGAGATGCCCCTGCTCTGGGCGCTGCGCGACATCCTGGGGCTGACCGGCACGAAGTACGCATGCGGCATCGGCATTTGCGGCGCCTGCACGATCCACCTCGACGGGGCCGCGGCCCGCGCCTGCGTCACCCCGCTGGGCGAAGCATCCGGCCGCGACGTGACGACGATCGAGGGCCTCTCCGTGGACGGAGACCACCCCTTGCAGACTGCGTTCCTCGAGCTCAACGTCGCACAATGCGGGTACTGCCAGCCGGGGCAGATCATGGCGGCGGCCGACCTCCTGCAGCGGCACCCGCGGCCGTCCGCCGACGAGATCACCGAGACCATGCGCGACGTCCTGTGCCGTTGTGGGACCTATCTGCGAATCCGGAGAGCCATCGAGCTGGCGGCGGAGCGCACATCGTGACCGCCGACATCGACCGCCGCACCTTCCTCGAGCGTATCGCCACCGGCGGGGGCGGCCTCGTCCTCGGTCTCTGGCTGACGAGCTGCGACAACGGCGACGCCGGCACCACGACGACGGCAGGCGGACGGCCCGCGGGGACCGCAGCCCCGGCGACGACCACGGCCGCCTCGGCGACCGAGACGAGCGCCATCGCCGGCGATCCGGCGGCGCGCTTCGATGCGCACGTGATGCTCCGCATCGACGGCGACGAGACGATCACCGTCACCGTGCCGAAGGTCGAGATGGGCCAGGGAGTGCGGACGTCGCTCGCGATGATCGCCGCCGAGGAGCTGGATGCCGACTGGTCGCGCGTACGCGTCGAGACGGCGCCGGGCGACCGCAGGTACGGAGACCAGGTCACGGGCGGCAGCCTCAGCATCTCGACGCGCTACGACTCCATGCGCCGCATCGGCGCCACCGCCCGCCACATGTTGATCGCTGCGGCAGCGGCGGAGTGGGGCGTCGCCCCGGAGGACTGCACGACCGAGCCAGGGGCCGTCGTCACCCGCTCGGGCGACCGCCGGGCGACGTACGGGGTACTCGCCGAAGGCGCGGCCAAGCTCGAGCCGCCGTCGCCGGGTGCCATAGAGCTCAAGGACCCCGCCGACTTCAGGATCATCGGCACC
>JBFFFX010000198.1:0-5432 GCA_041557775.1 Acidimicrobiia bacterium
AACGGAACCCGCGCCGAGGTCCTCACCCGCTACACCGGTACGCCACACCTGGTCGTGGAGATCCTCTCGACCGAACGCGGCCGCGACCTGCTGCGCAAGCTCCACAAGTACGCCGCCGCCGGGCTCCCCCGCTACTGGGTCGTCGACCCCGAAGGCCCCGAAATCATCGAGTACCACCTCGTGCGCGACGCCACCGCCTTCACCGAGGCGGCCCGCCACGCGGGTGGCGCGGCTGCCACGCTCGAGGTCGGCGCAGCGACGGTCACCCTCGTCCCGGACCACCTCGCCGACTGAGTCGCCGAGAGCGCACACGTCGGACCACCCCCTACCCCTGCTCCGTGCTCCGCACTCCGCTGCAGTTCGCTCTGCGAACTGCAAACGCATTCGCCCCCAAGGCGAATGCGCAGCGGTACCTTCCCCCACTTCGTGGGGGACTATCTCTCGGGCCGCAGCCTTCGCCTCGCTCCTGCCGGCTCCGGCGCTAACCCGCGGCGTCCGCGGTCTCCGCTGCGCCCATCGGGATGGCGCGCTCCTTGATGGGCAGGTGCAGCAGTGCAGACACCACGCCGAGGGCGATCGCCATCAGCCAGACGGCGTCGTAAGAACCGGTCGTGTCGAAGATACGACCGCCGAGCCAGACACCGAGGAATGCCCCGACCTGGTGGCTGAGGAACACCATGCCGAACAGTGTCGACAGAAAGCGGGTGCCGAAGATCACTGCCACGATCCCGCTCGTCAGCGGCACCGTGGCGAGCCAGACGACGCCGATCGCCGCGCTGAACACCAGGGCCGAGGCCACCGTGAGGGGCACGAGAAGGAAGGCCGCCATCAGCACGGCGCGGGCCAGATAGAGGAAGGCGAGCAGGGTGCGCTTACGCATCCGGTCGCCGAGGGCGCCGAAGACGAGCGACCCGGCGATGTTGAACAGGCCGATGAGGCCCAGCGCCGTCGGCGCCACCCAGCTGGCCAGCCCGCCATCCTCCAGAAAGGCTGGGAGGTGGGTGCCAATGAACGCCACGTGGAACCCGCAGACGAAGAAGCCGCCGACGAGGAGCAGGTAGCTGTTGGAGCGACGCGCCCGGCTCAGCGCCTGCATCATCGGAATGGCTGCGGCCGGGTCGGCGCCGGCGGTGTCGTTGCGCGGCAACAAGAGCGCGGTCGCGGCGACCGCCACCATGACCGCGGCGAGCAACCCCATCGCCGTCTGCCAGCCGTACGAACCGATCCACGCCTGCGACACCACCGCCATCACGAGGATGCCCGCCGAGCCCGCCGCCGTGATGAGACCGAAAACGAAGCTGTGGCGGTCCGGCGCAAACGCCCTGCCGACGGCCCCGAGCGCCACCACGAACCCGGTGCCGCTCAGCGCCAACCCGACGAGCAGCGCGACGCCCAGGAAGAGCCCGGGGACGGTCGTGAGACGCGACGTGACGAAGAGCCCGGCGGCGAGCAGCAGCGACGAACCGAGGACGACCCAGCGGGACCCGATTCGATCGGCGGCCATCCCCGCCAGCGGCAGGCCGAAGACGATCGACTGCACCGCGATCGCGAGGCTGAACACCTCCCGGCCCGTACCCAGCGTCTCCGTGATCGGAGAGAGGAACAGCCCCAACGACCGGCCGATGCCCAGCGAGACGAGCACCGTGAGCGCCGCAACCGCGACGATCACCCACGGCCGGCCCGCCGCCTCCGATCTCACTCCTGCGGCGTTGGTCACGGCGACAGGCCGGACCCGAGGCGACACATCATCGGTCGGGCGCCCACCGCTCGAATCTCGGCTCAGTGCTCGACCTCGCGGTGCAAACCAAGTCGCTCGACACGCCGATGCTCGAAGAAGAGAACGACGAACATCACCGCCACCACCAGCGTCAGCAGGACGACACCGTCGAGCGAGGCGCCGGCGAAGACGATGCCAGCGATGACCATGGCACCCACCATTCGCTCCCTCGCCCGGGCTCGGAAGGCACGCCATACCGCGATCGCGACGCCGATCAAGAACATGAAGAGACCCCCGGCGAGCATGACCCGGAACGGAAGCTCGACGTGATCGGACGGATGCAAGGCGATCTCCTCGAGCGCCGCCGCCGAGAGGATGATCCCCGCCACCACTGGAGCATGCGCCCAGGTGTAGACGTCGCGCACGTACTGCCCGATGGCTTTCGCATCGAGTCGGGTTGCGGCGAACTCGAGGCCTGGACTGGGACGATCGAAATACGCCCACCACACCAGGCCGGCAAAGGCCCCCGAGGCGAGCAGCGCCCCGATCGTTGCCACTGACAACCCGGCACCTGCCTGCAGGTCCGCCACCACGGGGATCCCGATCGCAACGATCACCTCACCGAGCGCGATGATCACGATGAGCCCGTGCCGCTCGGCAAAGTGGCCCGGCCGAACCAGCCACTCGTTCTCCGCCGCTCTGATCATCGCCCACAGCACGATCGCCGCCGCGGCAAGCCAGAACGCCAGCCGCGCCGACCCATCGAAGAAGGAACCCGCAACCAGCACAGCGACGGCAACCACGTTGGGAGCGATCCAACTGAAGATGGCCTGGCGATAGTCGAGATCGCCCGAAATCCCCAGCGTCTGCATGCGGAATCCGATGAGCATGATCCCGGCGAGTGCGATCGCAAAGACCGGCCCGCCGCCCTCGAAAGCGGTCGACGTCGAGGCCGCCATGGGGATGCTCACCACGGTCGCGGCCAGGAACAGCGCACGCACCGGCCTTCCGTTGCCCGAGATGGCATTGGCCGCCCATGTCAACTGCTGCCACGGCAGCCAGAGCATCGCAAACAGCAGCGCCGCCTTCCCGACACCGGTCCACGTCGGGTCGTGGATGAGCAGTCCGACCAGTTGAGAAAACGCAAAGACGTAGGCCAGGTCGAAGAACAGCTCGACCGGATCGGCGGTAAAGTCCTCGGTCCTTGGCGGGAGTTCGATCTCTTTCATCGAGCCGGAGTGTACGGAAGTAGCGAGGGCGTTGGCATCGTCGGCCGACCGCCTACCCGAAAAGGCGGCTCCACCTCGATCGGCCGGAACCGGGCACGGTCGCCAAGCGAAGTCGGCCGAGGTGGCGACGAGCCGGCCTCTGCTGACTCCGCGCCCCCGGGCCCTTGCCCCCGGTGGGGGCTCAGCCCCTCCCCGGCAGCGGGGTGCCGCACGCGTCGCAGAAGCGGGCGGTTGCCGAGTGCACCGCCGAGCCGCAGCCCGGGCACGACAGCTCGCGCTGCCGGCCGGTCGTCGCCACCTCGGCGGACACGATCCCCGTCGGCACCGCGATCACGCTGTAGCCGGTGATCATCAGGATCGCCGCCAGCACCTGGCCGGGCGGCGTCGACGGCGCGATGTCGCCGAAGCCGACCGTGCTCATGGTGACGATCGACCAGTAGAGCCCGCGGAACATCGAGTCGAACCCATTCTCCGGCCCCTCGATCAGATACATGCTCGACCCGACGATCACGTTGATCAGCACGACCACGATGAGGAACACGACGATCTTCCGGGAGCTGGCGCGGATCGCCCGGATGAGATAGTTCGCCTCGCTCAGCCAGTGCGCCATCTTGAACACGCGGAACACCCGCAGCAGGCGCAGCGACCGGATCACGAGCAGCGACTGCGCGCCGGGCAGGATCAGGCTCAGATACACCGGCAAGATCGCCAGCAGGTCGACGACCCCGAAGAAGCTCCTCGCGTACCGCCATTTGCGGTCGACCGTCCACAGCCGTGCGATGTACTCGAGGGTGAACAGGATCGTGACGATCCACTCCAGCACCAGCAGCGTCGTGCCGTACCTGGCCTCGATCTCCTCCACCGTCTCGAGCATCACCAGCAGCACGCTGAAGACGATCACCGCCATCAGCGCGACGTCGAACGCTTTTGCCGGCGGCGTGTCGTGCTCGAAGATGACGTAGCGGATGCGCTCCCGCAGCCCGGACTCGGTGCCGTTCACGGCCGAGAGCGTACCGGCCCGGTGCGTCGCCCGGCGCTCGGCGCTCGGCGCTCGGTGCTCGGCGGACATGTCACACCCCATCAGATGCGGCGCTCCCACCCGGAGTCGACGTCATCGAGGGCTGGGCCCGGAAGCCCGGCAACGACGCGCTCGTCCCCCGACCTGACGGTGTACGACCAGCCCGACACCCACGAGCGGCCGACGGCCACGCCGCATCTGGTTGTCGAGATCCTCTCGTCGGACCCTGCCGCCGACATCATCCGTGAGGCGGCGAAGTACGCCGCAGCCGGCTTGGAGCGGTACTGGATCATCGACCCGGAGGGACCGGAAGTCATCGTCCACCATCTGCTCGATGGAGTCCTGGTGGAACAGGCTCGCCACCGTCCCGGCTCCGCCGTCACCTTCGACCCGGCAACGCTGCCCGAGTGATCCTCGGCGCGAAGCCGGCGCGAAGCCGGCGCGACGACCGGTGCCCAGCGGGTGCAGGAGCCCAGAAATGCGGAGGGGGCTCCCGGAGGAGCCCCGTTGTCCGCCTGTTTGAAACCTTGGCCCACCCGTTCGCCTCGGGTTCCCCTGCCGGGCCTTGCTCCGTGCCGCTCGATGACTGCCGACCGACATAGATGAGACACGCACCCACGGACCCTCTGTCACGCCCCAGGCGGGAATGGGTCGCCCGACCCCGAGCCGCACGACCCACTCGGTCCCGGCCGGCGCGCCACCCGCCCCCATGAGGCCGCGAGAGAACCGACGACATGCCCTAGCGGCGCCTCCGCCGGTCGGGCCCAATGGGGTCACCACCCAAACCGGGAGCACCCAATGGCGACACCGAACACCCCCATCACCGCAGTCCTGCGCTCGCCCTTCCACGGGATGATGAGCCGCAGCCTCCTCCTGCTGACGTATGAGGGTCGCCGCTCCGGCAAGGAGTACACGCTGCCGCTCCAGTACGTCGAAGACGCCGGCACCCTCTACGTCTGGGCGGGCGCCGCGGACACCAAGACCTGGTGGCGGAACTTCTCGACGCCTGCGGCGGTCACGATCCGACTACGGGGCAAGGACGTGCTTGCGAAGGCGTACCTCGTCGACGACGCCCAGGCCCGGGCCCGGCTGCTGCGGGCATACATGGACCGCTACCCCTACACCACCATGTCGGGCCGACCCAAGTTCGTCGGGAAGCGCTGGCACCCCACCGATGCCGACCTCGCCGAGGCCGCCGCATCCACCGTCATGGTCGCCATCGAACCCGGATAGCGCTCCGGACGACGCCGCGGCCGACCGCACATGGACGGCCGGCAACGGTCTCGCACGCGGTCGCACACCGCCCGGATAGCGGAGGGGGGTCTCCCGAAAGAGACCCCCTCCGCCTGTCGTCGGTGACTGCCGACCGACACAGGTGAGACACCTCTCACCCGAGCCCTCTGTCAAGAGATCGGCCGGAATGAGTCGCACGACCCGACGCTGCGAAGTGCGCTCGCCAGCGAGACGG
>JBFFFX010000199.1:0-5429 GCA_041557775.1 Acidimicrobiia bacterium
GGGCGTGCTCGTGTTCGTCGCGCCGCTCGCCGGCTTGCTGATCCGGACCCCGTGGACCGACCTCCCGAGCCTTCTCTCCGGTCCCGTGGTCACCGATGCCATCCGGTTGTCGCTCGTCTCGTCCGTCGGGGCGACGGCGGTGGCGGCGGTGCTCGGCGTTCCGCTGGCCTGGCTGCTCGCCCGCACCGAGTTTCCCGGCCGGTCGCTCGTCCGCAGCATCGTGACGCTCCCGCTGGTGCTGCCTCCCGTGGTTGCCGGCGCCGCGCTGCTGTTTGCGCTTGGACGCCGCGGCGTCATCGGGGAGCCGATCGAGCACGTCGCGGGGCTGGTGCTCCCGTTTTCGATCTGGGGGGTGATCGTCGCCAACCTGTTCGTCGCGATGCCGTTCCTCGTGATCACGGTCGAGGCGGCGTTGCGGTCTCTCGACCCTCGCTACGAAGGCGCCGCGGCGACCCTGGGGGCGGGTACCGTCACGACGCTCCGCCGGGTCACGCTCCCGCTGATCGCCCCCTCGCTGGTGTCCGGACTCGTGCTCACGTGGGCTCGTGCCCTCGGCGAGTTCGGTGCGACCATCACGTTCGCCGGCAACCTCCAAGGCAGGACGCAGACGCTGCCGCTGGCCGTCTTCGTCGCCCTGGAGAGCGACCGGGACACCGCGGTGGCGCTCAGTCTGGTGATGGTGGCGATCTCGTTGTCGGTGCTCGTGCTCTTGCGCGACCGGTGGTGGCGGGTCGCATGAGTGCGGGTCTCTATGCGGACGTCGTGGTGCGGATGGAGGGCTTCTCCCTGGACGCGTCGCTGGCGATTGCGCCCGGGACCACGGCTGCGCTGCTCGGTCCCAACGGCGCCGGCAAGTCGACGGTGGTCGGGGCGCTGGCCGGGCTGATGCCGCTGACGGGAGGGCAGATCGTCCTCGGGTCGCGCACCCTCGACGACCCGCAGCAGGGTGTCTTCGTGCCTCCCGAGGAACGCCACGTCGGCGTCGTGTTCCAGGATTACGTCTTGTTTCCGCACCTCTCGGTGGTCGAGAACGTCGCGTTCGGTCCCCGGAGTCGGGGTCGAGGTCGGGATGCAGCGCGGCGCAGCGCGGAGGCCTGGGTGGAGCGGCTCGGTCTCGACGAGCTCGCCGGGCGCCGCCCGGGCGATCTCTCGGGCGGTCAGGCCCAGCGAGTCGCCCTGGCGCGGGCTCTCGCCGACGACCCCGAGCTGCTCCTGCTGGACGAGCCGCTGGCGGCCCTCGACGTGACGACCCGGGTTCGTCTGCGTCATACGCTGGGTGATCACCTCGCCGACTTCGCCGGGCCGCGGTTGTTCATCACCCACGACCCGACGGAGGCGTTTCTGCTCGCCGACGTGATTCACGTGCTCGAGGAGGGGCGGATCACCCAGGTGGGCACCGCAGACGACATCCGGCTGCGGCCGCGCACTCCCTACGTCGCCGATCTCGCCGGCACCAACCTGTTCCGAGGCGATGCGCACGCCGGGACCGTCGTGATCGAGGGTCACCCGATCCAGGTCGCCGACACCGCGGTGCAGGGTCCGGTCCTGGTGACGATCCATGCCCGCGCCGTGGCGCTCTACCCGAACGAACCGGAGGGGAGTCCGCGCAACGCGTGGCCCACCCGCATCACCCGGATCGAGCACCTCGGCGACCGCGTGCGGGTCCGCGTCGAGTCGCCGCTGCGGCTGACGATCGAGGTGACCGAGAACGCCACGCAGGCGCTCCACCTCGCACCGGGCTCGGAGGTGTGGGCATCCGTGAAGGCGACAGAGATCGGGGTCACCGCCAACGGAGGCGGCTGATGCGCATCGTCACCTACAACGTGAACTCGCTCAGAGCCCGGCTTCCCCGGCTGCAGGCCCTGATCGCCGAGCACCGGCCCGACGTGATCTGTGTCCAGGAGACGAAGTCCTCGCCGGAGGCCTTCCCCCACGAGGCGCTCCGCCGAGCCGGATACGTCGCCGCGGATCACTCGGGTGGCCGGTGGGAGGGCGTGGCGGTGATCGCCCGCGGCGATCTGGGGGTCGCCGACGTCGTGCGAGGTCTTCCTGGCGAGCCGGACCCGACGCAGGCCCGATGGGTCGAGGCGACGGTCGGCGGCGTCCGCATCGCCTCGGTCTACGTCCCCAATGGCCGCGCCGTCGGCTCGGAGACCTTCGCCGCCAAGCTGGCGTTCCTCGATGCGGTGGCGGAACGCACCGCGGCGCTGCGCAAACGGCCTGCCGTCCTCGCCGGCGACTTCAACGTGTGCCCCACCGACCGCGACGTCTGGGATCCGGCGGCCGTGCACGGCGGCACCCACGTCACGTCCGAGGAGCGCTCGCGGCTGGCGGCGATCCGGGCGGGGGGCTTCGTCGATGCGTTCCGCGCCGTCGATCCGGTGGAACCCGGCTTCACGTGGTGGGACTACCGCGCCGGCCACTTCCACAAGGGCTACGGACTGCGGATCGACCTGGTCCTGCTCAGCCCACACCTCGCCGAGGGCCTCGCCAACGCGTTCGTCGACCGGTCCTACCGGCGACCGACGAAGGTGCGGGAGTCGAAGGCGTCTGATCACGCCCCCGTGGTCGTCGATGTCGGCGACCTTCCTCCACCAGGAGCCCGGTAGCCTGGCGCTTTGCTCCGACAGAGAGGGTGTGATGCGTCCAGACCAGATCGGCGACTACCGCGTTCCGTCCGACCCCCGCGTCCACCCCGACGGTGTGACCGTTGCCTTCGTGGTCTCGCAGATCGACCTCGCGGAGGATCGCTACGTTCGGCGCATCTGGCTCTGGGACGGCAACGAGGCGCACCCGCTGACGGCGGGGCCCGGTGATGCGCGACCCCGTTGGTCGCCGGACGGAGCACGGCTCTTGTTCCTGCGGGAGCGGGACGGCGAGACCCAGACGGCGATCCTGCCCTTCGGGGGCGGCGAGGCCGAGCTGGTGTCGAGCCTGGCTCTCGGCGTCGCCGAGGCGGAGTGGTCGCCTGATGGCTCGCAGATCGCCGTGGTGGCGAAGGAGTGGATCCCCGAGCTGGCCGAGCTGGACGACGACGAGCGAGAGCGGCGTCCCAAGCGCTACACGCGCGTGCCCTATCGCGGAGACAATCGCGGTTGGACCGGGGACCGCCGGTCGCACATCTGGTTGATCGATCCGGACGGCAACGACGAGCCGCGATGCCTCACGCCGGGAGACGACGACGAGGCCCAGGTCGCATGGCACCCGGACGGGAACGAGATCGCGTTCATCAGCCGGCGGCACGAGACCAGGGAGCTGGATCCCGGCAGCCAGATCTACACGCTCGACCCGTCCACGGCGGCGGTGACGGAGCGCACCCCGGTCGGCACCTGGCAGGTCCCGGCATACGACCGGGCCGGGCGGCTCCATGCGATCGGCGACCCCGATCCGTGGGCGTGGCCCGGCGTCCCCGTGCTGCGCCGGATCGACGAGGCGCTCACCGATTTGAGCAGCCACCTCGATCGCAGCGTCATCACGTTCTCGCCGCCCATCGCCCCGGCCGGACCGCAATGGCTCGACGACGGCACCGCGCTGACGGTGCTCGAGGACGAGGGCCGGCTGCGGGTGATCCGGCTCGGCGAGGACGGGTCGGCGACCGATGTCGTGGGCAGCGACCGGCTGGTGACGGGCGTCAGCCCCCGCAGTGACGGCACAGCCTTCGCCTTCACGGCCTCCGCACCTACCGATCCCGGGGAGCTGTGGTGGTGGGAGGACGGCGCCGAGCGACGGCTGACGGCGCTCAACGACGATTTCCGGGCGGGCACGCCGCTGGCCGAGCCTCGCCGTTTCACCGTCGAGCACGACGAGGCGACGGTCGAGGGGTGGATCTACTTGCCGCCCGGCGACGGCTCGGTGCCCGTGCTGTTCAACATCCACGGCGGGCCGGCCACGCAGTACGGGTACGGGTTCTTCGATGAGTTCCAGGTGTACGCAGGCGCCGGGTACGGCGTGGTGGCCACCAATCCGCGGGGTTCCAGCGGCTACGGTCACGACCACGTCACGGCCGTCGTCGGGCGCTGGGACGAGGAGCTTCCTCCCGACCTCGCCGATCTCCTCGGCGCGGTCGACGCCGCCGGTGCGGTGGAACCCCGCCTCGACACCGACGACGTGGGCATCATGGGCGGCTCCTACGGCGGGCTGATGACGCTGCGTGTCATCGCTGCCGATCAGCGATACAAATCGGCGGTCGCCGAGCGCGGTCTCTACACCTGGACATCGTTCTCCGGAACGTCCGACATCGGCATGTGGTTCGGGAGGGCCTATCTCGGCTTCGATCTCTACGACGACCCGGAGCGCGTGTGGTGGTCCGGCCCACTTGCCTACGTTCCGACCGTGGAGACACCCACGCTGGTGATCCACTCCGAGTCCGACTGGCGCACGCCCATCGAGCAAGGAGAGCAGCTCTTTGCGGCCCTCAAGCGAGTGGGCGTGGAGACCGAGTTCGTGCGCTTCCCCGGCGGCGAGGGTCACGAGCTGAGCCGCTCGGGCACGCCGCGCCATCGCCAGGAGCGGTTCGAGATCATCCTGGACTGGCACGGGCGGCACCTGGCCGCTTCCGCGAATGCCCCGGAGGCCTAGGCCGTTCGGCGGATTGGCCACACGCACCGCGACCGATACAGTTTGCTCGCTGCATCCAACGGAGGATCGATGACGACTCAGTCCGCACCGCCCGCACCGAATGCGCCCTTTGGCAGCGTGTTTGCGAGCACGATGGCGGTAGCGACGTGGGCGGACGGCACGTGGGCGGCTCCAACGCTCGGCCCGGTCGAGCCGTTCTCGATGCACCCGGCGACCCACGTGCTCCACTACGGCAGCGCGTGTTTCGAAGGCCTCAAGGCCCATCGCGGCACCGACGGCAAGGTCCGCATCTTCCGGCTCGACAGCCACGTGCGCCGGATGCTGAAGTCGGCGGAGATCCTCATGCTTCCCCAGCCTCCGGCCGAGATGCTGCGCCAGATGATCGTCGACGTGGTCGCGGCGTGTGTCGACGAGGTGCCCGCCGCCCCCGGCTCGCTGTACCTGCGGCCGACGCTGGTGGGGACGGTCGAGAACATCGGCGCCGCCGCGGTACCGTCGACCGATGCGCTTCTCTACGTGCTCGCCAGCCCGGTAGGCGATTACTTCGCCGGAGGCATTCGTCCGCTCAAGCTCGCGGTTGAGACGGTGCAGCCCCGCACGACGCCCCAGTTCGGCATGGTCAAGTCGGGGGCGAACTACGTGATGGCGCTCGGCCCAACGATGCGAGCGAAGTTGGACCTCGGCGCAGACCAGGTGTTGTTCGCCCCGGACGGGGTCATCCAGGAGACCGGGGCGGCCAACTTCATGATGATCAACCCGGACCAGATCATCACCCCGGCGCTGAGCGAGGCGTTCCTCCACGGCGTCACCCGGGACTCGGTGCTCGTGCTCGCCGCCGACCTCGGCTACGA
>JBFFFX010000200.1:0-5401 GCA_041557775.1 Acidimicrobiia bacterium
GATCGTGTGGACCACGGCGTCGACCAGTGCCTGCCGGTTCTGCGGCAGATCCACCAGGACCACGTCGCCGCCGACGGTGAACTCGTCGTTGCCGGTCCCGAGGCGCACATCGACGACCTCGAAGGTCTCGAACTCGATGCGGCCGCCGGAGGACTGCAGCGTTGCGGCGAGATCGGCGACGCGGGGCACCGCCTCGTCCTCACCGCAGCGTATGGCCCGTCTCACGGCCGACGCCATGACCGTCTCCAGGTTGGCGATGGACAGCCGGACCGACACGCCGGCTCGCTGGTTGATGTGCGGCGACCGCCGCGCCAGCCGGGAGAACTCCGCCAGGATCTCTTTCATGAACTCGGGGACGACGACCGGAACGTCGGCGGCCGGCGCCCGTGCTTCCTGGTCCATGATGTCGATCTCGTGTGCCGGGTCGACCGGGTAGTGCGTCCGCACCTCGCTGCCGAATCGATCCTTGAGCGGGGTGATGATGCGGCCCCGGTTGGTGTAGTCCTCGGGGTTGGCGGTGGCAACGAGGAGCACGTCGATCGGCATGCGGACCTGGAAACCGCGAATCTGCACGTCCCGCTCCTCCAGGACGTTGAACAGCGCGACCTGGATGCGAGCGGGAAGGTCCGGCAGCTCGTTGATCGAGAAGATGCCCCGGTTGGTGCGCGGCACCAGGCCGTAGTGGATCACGAACTCATCGGAGAGGTAGCGGCCCTCGGCCACGCGGATCGGGTCCACGTCGCCGATGAGGTCGGCGACGGACGTGTCCGGGGTCGCCAGCTTCTCTCCATACCGACGCTCTCGCGGCAGCCATGTGATTGGCGTGTCCTCGCCCATCTCGGCGACCAGCTCCACGGCGTGAGCGCTGACCGGGTCGTACGGCGAGTCGTTGACCTCGCCGCCGGCGATCACGGGAATCAGGGGGTCGAGGAGATCGATCATGCCGCGGATGAGGCGGGTCTTCGCCTGGCCCCGCTCGCCGAGCAGCACGATGTCGTGCCCCGCCAGGAGCGCCCGCTCGAGGGCGGGAAGCACCGTGTCGTCGAAGCCGAGGATGCCGGGGAACAGCTCCTCACCGCGCCGCAAGCGCTCGACCACGTTGTGACGAAGCTCGTCCTTGACGGAGCGATCGTGCCAGCCGGAGGCGCGCAGCTCACCGAGTGTGGTGGGCAGGTCGGTCCTGGTTCCGTCCATGGCAACAGCGTAGGGTGCTCCCGTGCGAAGCGCGACGGTCGCCGGGGAAGGTGAGACGCAGCTGGCTTCCCTGTCGGCTGCGCCCACCGGGTCGTCTCCGCGGCGTCGCGCGGTGCGCCGTCGGGTCGTGCTCGCGCTCCTCCTCGCCCTCACGTTGGCGGGATGCGATGAGGTGGATGAGCTGCTCGCACCGACGAGCGGGACGGGTGATCAACCCGGGGTGTCGCCGACCTTCCCCGACGGAGCCACCGTGCACACGGTTGTGGTCGGTGAGACGTTGGAGAGCATCGCGTTGCGGTATTGCGGGACGACCGATGCGGCGGCGGCGATCTTTGCCGCCAACGTGGGATGGCCTCAGGCCGATGGTGACGCGCTCGCCGACCTCGACCGTCTCGAGCCCGGATGGGAGCTGGACATCCGGTGCGGCGCGCTCGGCTCTGGAACGGTGACGACCAGCACCGTCGCTCCGACGTCGAGCTCGAGAGCACCCGCCTTGGCGTCCTACGTGGTGGTGGGCGGCGATACGTTGCGCACGATCGCGTTGCAGCTCTGCGGGACGGCCGACGCGGTTCAGTCCATCTTTGCGGCCAACGTGGGCCGCACCCAACCCGGTGGTGGGGCGCTCACCGATCAGGATCGGATCGTTCCCGGGTGGGTGCTGACGATCGACTGCGGCACGGCGGCACCGGCCGCGTCGGTGCCGCCGACGACTGCTGCGCCGACCACGACGCAGGCACCGCCCACGGTCCATGTGGTGATGGCGGGGGACACGCTCTACAGCATCGCTCAGGAGCGGTGCGGGACGGTCGAGGCCGCCGGATCGATCTTTGCGGCCAACGTGGGCCGCACCCAGGCCGACGGGCAGGCGCTCACCGATGAGGATCGGATCGTTCCCGGGTGGCTCCTGACGATCGAGTGCGGGACCGGCTGACCGCGAGGCAGCGCCTCGGCCGAAGTAGCACGGCGCCCGGCAGTACGCTTGGCGTCATGACCAAACGCAAGGATCCGGAACTGCGCGAGCGACTCACCGATCTCCAGTATCACGTCACCCAGGAGGCGGGAACCGAGCGAGCGTTCACAGGTGAGTATTGGGACACGAAGGACCCCGGCACGTACCGCTGCGTCGTGTGCGACGAGCCGCTGTTCTCGAGCGAGACCAAGTACGACTCCGGGAGCGGCTGGCCGTCGTTCTGGGAGCCGCTCGCCGACGAGGCGGTGGCGACCAAGCTCGACTTCAAGTTGCTCGTACCCCGCACCGAGGTCGAGTGTGCCAACTGCGGCGCTCACCTCGGGCATGTGTTTTCCGACGGCCCGCAGCCGACCGGTCAGCGCTACTGCATGAACTCGGCGTCCCTGCGCCTCGAGCCTGAGGAGCGCTGAACCCGATCAGCCCCGCACGGGGACGATGCGGTACATCTCCCCCTCCCGGGTCAAGATCAGGATCTCCCCGTCGCCGTCTTCGGCCAGTGCGGTGAGCTGTCCCACCTCGCCGAACTCGCGGCTCCACTGTCGCGGTACGGAGAACCGTTCGCCGTCCCACGCGGCGCTGCGGACCCAACCGACGCAGAAGTCGCCGTAGAAGTACTCCCCGGCGATCTCGGGAATCGCGGAGCCGCGGTAGACCGGTCCGCCGACGATGGCGCAGGCGCGCTCGTGCTTCACGAGGAGGTCGGCGGGGGCGAGCCCCTTCTGGTCGCACGAATCCGCCTCGAAACAGTCGGGTCCCTCCATGATGGGCCAGCCGTAGTTCGCGCCGGCATCCTCTCGGAGGTCGGCGACGATGATCTCCTCCCAGATCTCGTGGCCCACCTCGGCGATGATGAGCTCCCCGTCATCGGTGAAGGCGAAGTTCCACGGGTTGCGCAGCCCGTACGCCCACACCTCGGGTGCCCCGCCCACGCCATCGGCGAACGGGTTGTCGTCGGGGATGAGGTACGGCGTGGTGGCATCGCCGCCGTCGACGTCGATCCGCAGCATGGTGCCCAGCGGCGAGTAGGGGTTCTGTCCGGTCTGCCATGGGTCGCCGATGCCGCCGCCGTCGCCGATCCCGATCCACAGAAAGCCCTCCGGACCGAAGCGGATCGTTCCGCCGTTGTGATATTGGTGGGGTTGGTCGATGGCGAGCACGCGCCGGCCCGTGTTGGGGTCCAGCCGGTCCGGGTCGTCTGGATCCTGCTGGTATTCGAGCACTCGCGTATCGCCCGCGAGGTTGGTGAACGACACGAAGGCCCGTCCGTTGGTGGCGAAGTCGGGGTGGAACGCGAGGCTCAGCAGACCCTGCTCCAGACCCTCGTCCTCGACGAATCGGGTCAGATCGAGGTACGGCGCGTCCCGGACACCGTCCGCGTCGAAGATGCGGATCGCGCCGGTCTGCTCCACGACGAAGATCCGGTCGTCGCCGGGGAGCGCGGCGGCGGCGACCGGGGTGGAGAGACCCTCGGCGAGGAGCTCCAGCTCGAGTCGCTCGAGGGGGCCGCGATCGTCGATGGTGGACGTGCTTGCCGGAGTGGCTGATGTCGTGGTCGCCGCGGCCGGACCGCCGCAGGCGGTTGCCGCGAGTGCCAGCGCGAGCAGCAGGCGTGTAGAGGTGCGCATCGAGCAAGAGAGGTTAGGTCGTCGCGTTCCGCTGTCCGTCGTGATGCTGGGTCGGGGAGGTGCGGTCCACTAGATTCGTCCCACGTTCGAGACCCAAGGAGTTGCCCGTGCGTGAGTTTCTGCTCGTGATCCACATCCTCGCCGTCGGCGCCTGGATCGGCGGCAATGCGACGCAGTTCCTGGTGACGCCGAAGATGAGGGATCGTGGCGGCGCCGCCGCGGCCGCATGGATGACCTCTGTCGTGCGCATGGGGCGGCTCCTGTACACACCGGCCGCCCTGATCGTGCTGTTGAGCGGGATCGGACTCGTCCTGGACTCGGACGTCTACGACTTCGAGCAGACCTTCGTCGTGATCGGGATCGCCATGGTCGTCGTCGGGGCGGTGCTCGGGATGCGCGTGTTCGGACCGAAGGGCCAGAGGGCGGCCGACGCCTTCGAATCGGGTGACGATGCCGCCGGCGCCGCGGTCGTCAACGGCACCATGCCCTTCGGCCTGCTCGATACCGCGCTGCTGATCGTCACGATCACTGCCATGGTGAGCCGCTGGGGAATCTGAGCGGGAAACGTCGCAGCCGGGCAATAGAGTCGCCGTCGATGGAAGAGATCCTCGTTCCGGTCGACGTCCCCCTGGTGGGTGACGAGCGACGCAAGCACTGGGCCAAGGTCGTGACCAACGTCGATCCCTCGAAGGCCTCGGGTTGGGCGTTCGAAGGTGAGTTCATCGCCGCCGGAGGCATCCAGGACGTGCCCGCAGGGTCGATCGTTCTGGTCTACGGCGAACGAGGCAGCCGGAGCAACCCGTCGGCGGAGGCCCGGGTCTACACCGCACATGCCGACGGAACGCTCAGTGCGGAAGCGCAGGCCACGGGCCGCGCCTGGGCGCGCACGCTGCGCGACACCATCGAGGAGTTGCTGGAACGAGAGGTGCCCATCCGGCGAGGCGCCGATTGGTCGCCGGACCTGATGCGCTACTCGGACGATGCGCTTCGCGAGGAGGCGAGGCGCCGAGGTCTCAGCCTCTGACGAAAACGAGACCGATCGAAGAGGATGAGGAGCGTCCACGATGCCGTACGCACACATACCAGGCACGCGGCTGCACTATCGCGAGCGGGGGAGCGGACCCACTGCCCTGATGGTGCACGGGTTTCCCCTCGACAGCACGATGTGGATCGACCAGATGGACCGGCTCGCGGACGTGCGTCGCTGCATCGCCGTCGACCTGCGCGGGTTCGGCCTCTCGGATCCGATCGGTGATGAATCGCTCGACATGCAGAGTCATGCTCGTGACCTCGTCGAGCTGGTCGACCACCTCGGGGCCGATGCGGTGGATGTGATCGCATTGTCGATGGGTGGCTACGTTGCGATGGCCATGGCCCGGCTCCGTCCGGAGCTGATCCGGTCGCTTGCGCTCGTCGATACGCGGGCCGAGGCCGACAGCGAGGACGGTCGCGTGTCCCGGGATGCGATGGCGGCCGCGGTTCTCGCCGACGGCCGGAGGGCGCTGGCGGCGACGCTGGAGACGGTGCTCCTGCCGCCGGCGGCAGCCCTGAACGTGCGGGCGCGGATCCGAACGATGATCGAAGCCTGTCGCTACGAGACGATCGTCGCCGC
>JBFFFX010000201.1:0-5391 GCA_041557775.1 Acidimicrobiia bacterium
CCACGGGTGGCAGCTTCCGAGTGGCGAAGTCTGGTGGAGGATCGAGGTCGACGGCGTGATCGGCTGGGCCAACCAGCGGTATCTCTCGCGGCTGGGCCCCGTGGACGACTCGACGTCGGCGGTCGTGGCGCTTCTGGGGGAGATCCCGACTGCTGAGACCATGCTGGAGCTCGGCCGCATCGTCGCCGACGCCCTGGCCGAGGGCCCCGGTTTCGATGTGACGCTCGTTGAGGCTCCGACCGTCGGCGATCTGGGCGAGGTCACCTTCGACCTCACGGGCTCCGGCGACGATTCGATCGCCGGCTACCGCCTGCACGTCTTCGGCCAGCCAAGCGACAGCGGAGAAGGCTTCTTCCTCGGCGCCGTCGAAGCCACGTCCTTCTGCCAGCGCGGGATTCACGACGGTCGGTGCGCATAGCAATCGCCCCCGCGCAACGGTCCCCCGGTCACCCGACCGGGGGACCTGCGCGTCCCGGCCGGGGCATCGAGCTCCTGCACTCACCCCGTCCCCAGGCCGAAGCCTCTCGGGAAGAGCGGTTCGGTCTCCCCGCCGGCCGTCCCGAGTGGGAGCTGCTCGATGGAGCGGGGCCAGGTGTAGGGAAGGGTCCCCGTGAACGGCTCCCGGCCGAACAACACGTCGGCGACGCCGTGGCCTTCGGTGCCGGGCAGCCAGGAGGCGACCAAGGCGTCCCAGTCACCCACCAGGTCTGTCACGATGAGCGGCCTCCCCGAGATGAGGATCACGGCGAGCCGGTCGCACTGGTCAGCCATGCGCTCGAGCAAGCGGATGCCCGCCGGTGACAGCGACAGCGAGCCATCGTCGCCGAGGCCCTCGGCATAGGGGAGTTCGCCCACGACGGCGAGGCACACCGCAGGTGTATCCGGATCGGGCAGGTCGAACGTGCCCGAGCGCTCGTAGAGCACGGAGGTCTCGGCGGAGACGGCAGCCGTGATCCCCTGGAGGATCGTGGTGCCCTCGGTCAGGGGGCCGAGGCCTCCTTGCCACTCGATCGTCCAGCCACCCGACTGCATCCCGAGGTCGTCCGCCGCCTGGCCGCCTACCAGCAGGAGCGGCATGTCTGGGTCCAGCGGCAGCAGCCCGTCGTTCACGAGGAGGGTCTGCGATTTGGCCACCGCTTCCCGCGCCACCGCGCGGTGCTCGTGCGAGCCGACACTCGGCATGAGCTCGGCGACGCCGTAGGGCCGCTCGAAGAGCCCGAGGGCGAACTTCACGGTCAGGATGCGGCGGACGGCGTCGTCGATGCGCTCGATGGCAACGTCACCGGCGTGGACCGCCTCCGTGAGCGTGGAGATGAAGCGGAGATAGTCCCGAGGCACCATGTTCATGTCGATGCCGGCGTTGATCGCCTTGACGACCGCCTCGGCGTAGTCGTCGCTGATCTGGTCGATCGCTTCCCAATCCGACACGACGAAGCCGTCGAAACCCAGCTCTCCTTTGAGCACGTCGGTGATCAGATAGCGCTGGGCGTGCATCTTCTCGCCGCCCCACGAGGAGTAGGACACCATGATGCTCTGAGCGCCCTCGTCGATGACCCTGGCGTACGGGGGGAGGTGCACCGTCCGCAGGACGTCCTCGCTCACCTCGGTGACCCCCTGGTCGATCCAGTAGGCGCTGGTGGTCGAGCTTCCCCACGTCGTCCCGCCGTCGCCGACGAAGTGCTTCGGCGTGGCCAGCACGGTCCCGGCCGCGGCGAGGTCGTCTCCCTGGAGCCCCCGCAGGTAGGCGGCGGCGAGCTCGGAGACGAGACCCGTTTCCTCGGAGTACCCCTCGTAGGTGCGGCCCCACCGAATGTCCTGCGGCACGGACACGGCTGGGGCGAAGTTCCAGTAGATGCCGGTGGCGATCATCTCTGCCGCCGTGATGCGCCCGATCCTCTCCATCAGCGCGGGATCGTTGGCCGCGCCCAGGCCGATGTTGTGGGGGAAGATCACGGCTCCGCGGACGTTGTTGTGCCCATGGACGGCGTCCACCCCGTACAGCATCGGTATCGCGAGGCGGGAGGAGAGCGCCCGGTCTTGGAAACCGTGCACCATCTCCGCCCATGCTTCGGGATGCTTCTCGGTCGGTGACCCACCTCCACCGCTGAGCAGGCCGCCGATCCCCAGCTCGGTCAGGTGGTCGGGAATGATGCTGTTCTTCTCGACGAGCGTCATCTGTCCGATCTTCTCGGCGAGCGACATCCTGGCGAGCAGGTCGTCCACTCTGTCCCCTATCGGCAGGTCGGGCCGGAGGTAGGGGGGGTTCGGTGTGGCAACGGCGGGGGTGGTGGCGCCGTCGGGGGCCGTCGAGGTCGTTGGTGGAGAGGTGGTCGGCGGCGCGACCGAACCGTCATCGGTGGTGCATCCGGCCCCGAGGAGGCCGGCCAGGACCAGGATGCCGGCCACGGCCAATGTCTGGGAGCGCTCCCACATCGCCGTCGCACGGTACCACCCACGGATGGCTGTCAGGACGGACGATCACGATGCGGGAGGACGTGCTCCTCCGCCTCCTCGTCCTCGCGAACTGGGGCCCCAAGGGCGGCGGCACCACCGTTGGGGCCTTCGGTGGTCAGGGCCGGCGTCGATCCGGCGACCTCCGGTTTTTCAGACCGGCGCTCTACCAACTGAGCTACCTGACCGGGCGACGATCAACGCCCGGGCTTCGTCAACCCGGGCGTCGCGTCGTCTGGCGGGAGCGACGGGATTTGAACCCGCGACCTCCGGCTTGACAGGCCGGCGTGAACTCCAGACTTCACCACGCCCCCAACCGCTTCACGACCGCGGCCGGAAGCACCGAGAGTATAGGGCGCGCGAACCGGCGTCGGTACTCGGTCCGACTAGTCCGGCGACCACGCCACCCAGTAGCCGTCGGACACCCGCAACGGCTCGCCGCCGCGGTAGGGCGTCACCCAGATTCCCGGCGTCCTGTCGACGGCGCCGGGGAAGGCATAGGCGCTGGCATCCGGCGCCCACAGCGAGACGCTTTGGGCGTACTGGTCGTAGAACGGCAGAAACTCGGCGAGCCAGCGCGGTTCCGGCAGGAAGTTCGGTCCGAGATGGAGTACCCCCTGGTCCCACACGGAGGCGCGGATCTCGCCCGGGGCGTCGGCGGCTTCCAGCACGAGGAGCCGGTCGAGCACCGGGCTCCAGAAGAAGGCCGCCGCCGGTCCCTCGGTGACCGCGGTGAGTTCGCCGGAGGCAATATCGATCACGTACAGGCGATTGGGGGGAAGCGGTTCGGCGCGCAGGGCGACCGAGATCGAGTTGCCGCCCGCGGCGAAGGTCTGTGCGGCGATCAGGTCCCCGTTGGGCGATGCCGAGAAGATGACCCCGCCGTCGGCGGTGGAGATCTCCTCGACCACACCTTCGGGCGAGATCATCGCCAGCTGCTGGGCGCTGCCGGAGCCGGCGATGGCGACGATGCCCTCGGGGGTCCATTGCGGAGCCTGGAACACCCCGGGCTCGGGTCCGAGGGCTCGCCGGTTGCCGGAAGCGTCGACGACGTCGATGCGGTCCGTGCCGACGTGGGCGATGAACTGCGTGGAGTCCGGGCTCCACGAGAAGTAGAAGGGCTGACCGCCATCGACGGCCTCGACGGTGAGCGCGTCGGCGGCGACGCGAACGATGTCCAAGACGAGACCGGCCGGGCTGTTGCGCAGCGAGCCGAGCTGCCGTCCATCCGGCGACCAGTAGAAGTAGAAGGACGGCGTCGGGCGGGCCGCCGAGCGCCGGTTCTCGCCGTCGGCTCCGATGACGACGAACTCCGGTGTCGCCGACCGAACCGAGAACGCGATCGAACTCGCATCGGGTGACCAGATCGGTTGGAACGGCAGATCCGAGCCCTCACTCACGGTGACGGGGTTGGCGCCGTCGCGGTCCATCGTGACGACGGCGTTGCGGGCATCCACCACCACGAGCCGATCGGTCACGAGCGGCGCGAGCGGCGGGGGCGTGGTGGTCGTCGGTGGCGGGGGCGTGGTGGTCGTCGGTGGCGGGGCCGTCGGTGGCGGGGACGTCGTCGTCGGTCCTTCGGCTCCCGACGTGCAGGCGGCGGCGAGCAACGCGAGCGCCACCGCCGCCAACATTCCTCGTGCTATCGCCCCTCGTGCCATCGCCAACCTTCCCGACTGCGAGCGAGCCTACCGACCGCCGTTTCACTACCGACGCCGGGAGCACACCCCAGCGCGTGCTCGCGCCCGCCGTTAGCCTCGGTGCTCATGGACGGCGCTCGCCTGCTGCACCCTCTCGCCGAGGGCTTCGAGCTGCATCCGGACCGTGAGGACGTGGTGTTGTTGCTGCACGGGTGGACCGGCTCCCCGGCCCACCTGCGCTTGCTCGGTCGCGATCTCGAGGCAGCCGGCTTCGGGGTTGTCGCACCGCTGCTGCCCGGTCACGACACCCGGGTCGAGGACATGCTCGACACGGGATGGCGGGACTGGCTGCGCGCGGCGGCGATGCCGGCGGACGACATACTCGCTCGGGGTCGCCGGCTGCACCTCGGCGGGCTCTCGATGGGTGGGGTGCTGGCGATCCTCCTCGCGACGACCTTCGAGGTCTCGTCGATCACGACGATCAACGCCCCGATCGACGTGTTCAGCCGTCTCTTCCCCCTGGCCGGTCTCGTGCGGGGTTCCGACATCGTTCGCCCCGATGACGACGATGCGGCGGATGCCGACTACGCCGCCGACTATGCACACCAGTACGAGGCGATCCCGATCGGGTCGGTTGCGGAGCTGGCCGACCTCGTCCGGGGAGCCAAGCGTGCGCTTCCGCTCGTCCACGCTCCAGCGTTGGTGATCCAATCCCTCACCGATGAGACGGTCCGGCCGAGGAGCGCGCGACACATCTACGACCGAATAGGTACGACGTCGAAGCGCCTCGTTTGGCTCGAGCGATCGGTGCACGTCGCAACGCTCGACGGCGAGCGCGATCTCATCGCGGATGAGATGATTCGCCATTTGCGGAGTGCTCAGGGACCTGCGCCGCTGCCGAGTTGACGCGGAGGCCGATAGCATGCATAAGCGTTTACTGTGCAGAGAGGAGCTGAAGTGGCCGACGCCCAACAGGCGCTCGAGAACCTTCTCACCGAGGACCGGGTCTTCACGCCTTCCGAGGATTTCGTCGCTGTAGCCAATGCCGACTCCAGCATCTACGAGCGCGCCGAGGCCGATTGGCTCGGCTTCTGGCGCGACCAGGCACTCGAGCGCATCACCTGGTACAAGGAACCGACCGTCACGCTCGACGACTCGAATCCGCCCTTCTACAAGTGGTTCGCGGACGGCGAGCTGAATCTTGCGTACAACTGCCTCGACCGCCATCTCGCGACGCAGGGCGACAAGGTCGCCTATCACTTTGTCGGTGAGCCGGGCGATTCCCGCACGATCACCTACC
>JBFFFX010000202.1:0-5355 GCA_041557775.1 Acidimicrobiia bacterium
CTCCGCGGGACCATCCTCCACAACCCGCGATCGAATCTGAACAACGCGGTCGGCTATGCCGATCCGGCCCGCTTCTCGAACTCGGTGGCGCTGGGAACGGACGGCATCGGCGCCAACATGATCGAGTCGTTCCGGCTGGCCTATGTCATGCAGCGCTCGGTCGATGTGACCGCGTCGCCGGAGACGGCGTGGGGCTGGCTGGAGACCGGCTGGGACCTCATGCCCGCCGCACGTGAGGACCGGGTGACCTGGTCGTACGAGCCGATGGATCCCTGGCACCTCGCCTTCACGCCGGGGGTGCGGCCGCTGCAGGTCGAGGTCGACGGCGAGGTGGTGTTCGCCGAGGGAACCACGACCCGAGTGGATGCGGAGGAGATCCGGGCCAAGGCGTCGGAGCAAGCACGCCGACTGCATGCGAGGCTATGAGCGACGTCAGTAGCGAAGGGACGAGATCATGGACCAACGGCCACCGCTGACACCCTTCTCGCTCGACTTCCTGCTCGGGCGCATCGCCCACGAGTGGGAGAGCCGGCAGCGCATCTTCGACCTGCCGACGGCGCGCTTCTTCAACGTGAGCGACGGTCCCGACCTCACGATGCACTTCATGGGGCGTCCCGCGGCGACGCCCGTCGGTCCGGCGGCGGGGCCGCACAGCCAGCTCGCCGAGAACATCGTCCTGTCCTGGCTCGGGGGATCTCGGCTGATCGAGCTGAAGACGGTGCAGATCCTGGACGAATTGGAGATCAACCGGCCGTGCATCGACATGGAGACGATCGGCTTCAACATCGAGTGGAGCCAGGAGCTGAAGATCGCCCAATCCCTCGAGGAGTACGCCAAGGCGTGGATGATCATCGAGATGCTCAAAGGGTGGGACGAGCTGACGCCCTACCTCGGCGACGACACCGGTCCGCTCATCTTCGATCTCTCCGTCGGCTATGACCTCGAGGGGATCTCGAGCGACCCGGTCGCCGCGTACATCAATGGGATGCTGGACGCCTCCGCCGAGATCGACCGGCTGCGGCCCTCGATTCCGGAGCCCTTCGCCGCGTGGCGTGATTACGACTTCCCGACGCGGATCTCCGACACGGCGACGCTCTCGACGTTCCACGGATGCCCGCCGGACGAGATCGAGTCGATCACGAAGCATCTGATGACTCGCCACGGGCTCGACGTCATCGTCAAGCTCAATCCGACGCTGCTCGGCTTCGAGCGAGTGCAGCAGCTCGTCAACGACGAGTTGGGGTACGAGGAGATCCGGCTGCGTCGCTCCGATTTCGACGCCGATCTGCAGCACGACCGCGGGATCGAGTTGATCGGCGAGCTCAACGACTTCGCCCGGGACAGCGGGCGCCGGTTCGGCATCAAGCTGAGCAACACGCTCGTCGTGGAGAACCACAAGGGCTGGATGCCGGACGAGACGATGTACCTCTCCGGACCTCCCCTCCACGTGATCACCACGTCGCTCCTCGCCGAGTTGCACGCCGCGCTGCCGGGGCTCCTGGCGGTCGACGGCCAGGAGGCGCCGGTGCAAGTCAGCTTCTCGGCGGGCATCACCCGGGAGAACCTGCCGGCCGCGGCGGGTCTGGGCCTGGCGCCGATGACGGTCTGCTCCGACCTGCTCAAGCCCGGCGGGTACGGGCGGCTGAAGCCCATGCTGAAGGCGCTGCAGAAGGAGATGAGCTCCGCCGGGTGCGACGATCTCCCCTCCTGGGTGGCGCACAACGTCGCCGCCGCCACGGAGGCGGGTTTCGACGGTGCCGTGGCGCAGTACGCATCATCGCTGCACGACGCGGTGCTCGGCGAGCCGTACCGCAAGGAGGCCAACTCGAAGCTGCCCCGGGAGGTCGACCACGCCCTCGAGATGTGGGACTGCGTGGCGTGCAACTTCTGTGTGACGGTGTGTCCGAACGATGCGTTCTTCCGGCTGCCGACACCGGAGGGCACCGATTTGGAGGCGCGGCAGCAGTACTACGTGCTGGTCGAGGCCTGCAACGAGTGCGGCAACTGCATGACGTTCTGTCCCGAGGAAGGCGACCCGGCCATCATCAAGCCCCGCTTGTTCGTCGATCCCGAGCGCTTCGCCGGCGAGCCGGACGATCTGCAGGCGTTCCTCATTCAGCGCGACGGTGCGGACGGTGCCTACACCGCGGTGGCGAAACCCGGCTTCGAGACCGAGGTGCCTCGCCTGATCGATTTCCTCAACCGCACCGAGGGCTTCCCGGCCCGCCCCCGCGAGCTGAGCGGCTAGCACCGCGAGTCCCCGCACCGCGGCCACGACGAGCCACGGCCACACGCCGCCGCACCGCCGCGTACGCTCGGGGCGGACAGGATGTGCTCCGGCAGAAGGGACCCGGGTATGGAACCGCTCATCGGACAGGTACAGGCGTTCGCCTTCGACTTTGCCCCGCGCGGGTGGGCGAAGTGCGAGGGGCAGATACTGGCGATCCAGGACTACCAGGCGCTCTTCAGCCTGCTCGGCACGACCTACGGTGGCGATGGACGCACGACGTTCGCCCTGCCGGACCTGCGCCGCCTCGCCCGGCGCAGCAAGGCCAACTACTGCATCGCCCTCGAGGGCATCTACCCCCCACGGAGCTGACCGCGGGGCCCGCCGGGCGACCGCGCCGATTCCCGACCGGGCGGCGAGAATGCCCGCCCGGAACGGCCTTCTTCCCCTGGTGATCGCGCCCTCGCCGAGGGAAGGTGAGGGGCGTTGTGCTCGACGTCAGCCGCCTCCACAAGCACTACGGAACGACCGTTGCGCTCGACGGGTGCACGTTCTCGGTCGCCCCCGGTCAGATGCTGGGATTGCTCGGTCCGAACGGTGCCGGGAAGACAACGGTGATGCGGGCGATCTTCGATCTCGTCCGGCCGGAACGGGGCAGCATCAAGTGGAATGGGCGCCCCCTCGATCAGGCGACGAGACGCCACTTCGGCTACATGCCGGAGGAGCGCGGCCTGTACCCCAAGCTGCCGGTTCGGTGGCAGCTGCGGTACCTGGCCCGGCTGCACGGGATGTTGCGCTCCGACGCGGAGGAGGCGGTCGAGGGTTGGCTGGAGCGGTTCGGGCTCGCCGACCGGGGCGACGCCAATCTGCGTGAGCTCTCCCACGGCAACCAGCAGCGAGTCCAGCTGATCGCCTCCCTGGTGCACGATCCGGTCGCCGTGGCGCTGGACGAGCCGTTCTCCGGGCTCGATCCCATCGCCTCGAGCACGATGGCGGACGTGTTGCTGGAGGTCGCGGCGCGGGGGACCGCAGTCCTCTTCTCCAGCCATCAGCTCGATGTCGTCGAGGACCTGTGCCGCGACGTCGTGATCCTCGACCACGGCCGCGTGGTGCTCCAGGGGCAGGTCATGGAGCTGCGCGCGTCGGCGCCGGAGCGCTACGTCGAAGTCGCCGGCGCTCCCCGAGACTGGGCGCTACGCATTCCGGGCGCCGAGGTCGTACGCCAAGCCGACGGCAGGGTCCGGGTTCGCCTCCCCGGCTCGGTTGCCCCGGCCGACGTGGCGGCGATCTTCAGCGAGGAGGTCTCCGAGTTCCGCTTCGAGCCGCCACCGCTGTCCGAAGTCTTCCGTGCCGCGGTGCGCCCGTGACCGACGGTGCGATCCTCCGGGTGGCGATCTGGCGGGAGATCTACTCGCGGCGCAAGGCCTACCTCGTGTCGACCGCGATGATCCTGGTGCTCGTCGTCGGGGGGATCGCCGTCGCCGCCCTCGTCACGGATGCCGACGAGGAGGGTGTCGATCGGGTAGCGGTAGGCGTACTCGAGCCGGATGCCGTGCTCGCCGCACGGTTGCGTGCCGGTGCCGATGAGGGGATCGCGGTCCAAGTCGTCCGCTACGCCGATCGCACCCAAGGCGAGGAGGCGCTTCGGGCGGGACGGGCGAGCGCCCTGGTCGTGTCGCTCAACGAAGTGGTCTGGGCGCCGGGGATCTCGGGGTCGGTGATGGACACGGTCACGTCGGCGATGGCCGTGGCGCGGGTCCACGGGCTCGCCGCCGACTTCGACCTGCCGCCGGACGCCGTGTCGCGCTTGCTGGCGCCGACGACGGGGGAGTTCCTCGCCACGGAAACGGTCGACAAGAGCGTCGAGCTGCTCGCCGTCGTGACCGTGATCCTGATGTTCCTCGGGATCATCGCCTATGGCCAGTGGATTGCCTACGGAGTGGTCGAGGAGAAGGTGAACCGCGTCGCCGAGGTCGTACTGGGCGCGGTGACGCCGCGGATGCTGCTCGCCGCCAAGATGATCAGCCTCGGGGGAATGGGGCTTCTCCAGATGCTCGTCGTGGGCACCGCCGGCCTGATCACCGTGCAGATAGCCGTCGATGTCGAGATGCCGAGTGTCGCCGCCGGGACCTTTGCCTGGCTGGCGGTCTGGTTCCTGCTCGGCTACACGTTCTACGCGCTGCTCTATGCAGCGGCCGGCTCGCTCGCCGCCGATACGCAAGAGGCGGGCAGCTACATCGGACCGCTCAACCTCCTCCCCGGGATCGGCTACGCGGTCGGTTTGATCGCGTTCTCGTCGGGATCGGAGATGCTGCCGCGGGTGCTGTCGCTCATCCCGGTGTGGACGCCGCTGTTGATGCCGGGCCGCATGGCGCAGGAGATCGCTGCACCCTGGGAGGTCGCCGTCGCCGTCGCCGTGATGCTCGCTGCGATCTTCGTGATGTTCCGCCTCGCCGCTCGCGTCTACCTGGGTGGACTCACCCAAGCCACCCGATCCCTCGGCTGGCGCGAAGCCTTCCGCAGCGGCCGCGACTTCGACCTCGGCACCGCTCCCCAGTAGTCCTTGCCGTCGCAATGTGGTTGACGCAGGCCTGCTGCTGGGCGCATGGTTGAGGTATACAGAGCTCCGGCCATCATCCTGCGCCAGCGCGGCGGCGAACGCGACCGAGGGAGGGGTGGCGATGCTTTGCACCAACTGTGGGCGTCAGTTCGGTGAAGAGGCGGCGTTCTGTGCCAATTGCGGTTCGCCTCGGGGTGCGGAACCAGATCCGGAGCGGGCGGCCGCCTCAACACCGCCCCGAACCGCCGCTGCAGCCGACGAGGCGGTTGGCGGGGTTGCGTGCGTGGCATGCGGCCATCGCCTGCGCGAATCGGATGTCTTCTGCGTCGATTGCGGCGTCCGCCGGCCGGTTACAGCCGCGGTAGCTGCGCTGGCAACGCGGTCCGCGGGCGGTGTCCTCCCAGGTCTGCGCCGCCCGGTGGTGGAGGCTCGGGCCCGTGCCATGGAGGCGGACGCGACGACCGGGATCCTCGAGGAGGCCACAACGACTGAGGTCGAGGGCGCGATCGGGCGGCCATCGCAGCTGTGTGCAGTGTGCGGTGCTGAGCTCGAGCCGGATGACGCCTTC
>JBFFFX010000203.1:0-5348 GCA_041557775.1 Acidimicrobiia bacterium
GAGGCCGCTTGGCGCGCCACCATCGCCGAGGCGGTGGCCACGCACCTACGGCCGGCGTGGCAGGAGTTCCGCGACGTGGTCGCCGACGAGGTCGCCCCCGCGGCGCGCCCCGCCGACAAGCCCGGTGTCTGCTGGCTCGACGACGGCGAGGAGTTGTACCGCCGCGCCATCCACCGCCACACCTCCGTCGATCTCACTGCGGACCAGATCCACGAGATCGGCCTGGGGCAGATCGCGAAGCTCGCCGACGAGTACCGCGAGCTGGGCGGCGAGGTCTTGGACACCACCGACCTGGCCGAGATCTTCGCCCGCTTGCGCGAGGACCCGGCGCTGCGCTTCGACGACGGCCCGTCCGTCGTCGCCGCCTCGGAGAAGGCGATGGCGAAGGCGAAGGCAGCCATGGGCGACTGGTTCGGACGGCTCCCCAAGGCCGACTGCGTCGTGCGCGAGACGCCGAGCGGCCCCACGGCCTTCTACTACCCGCCGGCCACCGACGGATCACGCCCCGGCACGTTCTTCGTGAACACGGCCGACCCGACCCGCTGGCAGAAGTTCGAGATCGAGTCGATGGCCTACCACGAGGGCATCCCGGGCCACCATCTCCAGCTCGCCATCTCCGGGGAGCTGGAGGACGTTCCCGAGTTCCGCAAGCACGCCCGCGTCACCGCCTACGCCGAAGGCTGGGGCCTGTACACGGAGCGGCTGGCCGACGAGATGGGTCTCTACAGCGGGGCGCTCGAGCGCATCGGCATGCTCTCGGCCGACTCGATGCGGGCCGGCCGGCTCGTCGTCGACACCGGCCTTCACGCAATGGGATGGACGCGGCAGCAAGCGATCGACTTCTTCGCCGCGAACTCCCCCATGTCGCTGCCGTCGATCGAAGGGGAGGTCGACCGCTACATCGGCATGCCCGGCCAGGCCCTCGCCTACATGATCGGCCGCCTGGAGATCATGAAGTATCGGGCGGAAGCCGAGCAGGTCATGGACAGCCGGTTCGACATCAAGGGATTCCACGATGTCGTGCTCGGCTCCGGCCTCGTCCCGTTGCCGACCCTGGAGCGCATGGTCCTGGAGTGGGCCGCGGCTTCCTGACGTAGCCCGATCCACAGCCGGGCCTACGGCGGGCGCCCTCCCGGCACGGATTGGCGCGACCAGCGAGGAAGCCGGCAACTAACGTCCGGCGCATGGATGATCAGACCACGCCGCTCGCCTCCCTCGCCGACGAGTACTGGGAGTACTTCCTCTCCGACGTGTCCCCCACCACCGCGATGCTGCTCGGCGACCACCGCTTCGACGACCGCCTCGAGGACATCAGCCGGCAGGCCGAGGACGCCCAGATCGAGCGCCTCGACGACATGGTCGCCCGCGCCGAGGCGCTGGATCCCGGCGAGCTCAGCCCCGAGGAGCGGATCACCCGCGGCGTCCTGATCCACGAGGCGGAAGGACTCGCCGGGCCGATGCGCTCCCGGCTCGCCGAATTCGACGTCAGCCCCTCTACCGGTCTCCACATCCAGTTCCTCCAGGCGGTCGGCCAGCTCCCGATCGGGACCGCCGACCACGCCGATGCGGTCGTGACCAAGTTCGGCAAGCTCGAAGGGCTGTTCGAATCAGCCGTGCACCGGCTCCGCCAGGGCATCGCCAAGGACCGCACTCCGCCTCAGCTCGCCGTGGAGAAGGTCATCGCCCAGGTCGACGCCTACCTCGCCTCGCCGCTGGACTCCGATCCCTTCGTCAACTTGACGCCGCCGGCCGAGTTCACGGACGAGCAGACCGCCGCATGGCGCGAGCGCCTGCGCACCGTCGTGACCGACTCGATTCGCACCGGCTACGCCACGTACCGCGACGCCCTCGCCGGAGAGGTGGCGCCGAAGTCCCGCTCCGACGAGCGCTGCGGCGTCCGCTGGCTCCCTGACGGGGAGGAGGTGTACACGAGCGCCATTGCACGGCACACCTCCCTCGAGATGCCCGCCCTCGAGATCCATCAGATCGGACTCGAGATCATCGACCGGCTCGCCGACGAGTATCGCGAGCTCGGGTCCCGGGTGCTCGGCACGAACGACCTCGACGAGATCTTCGAGCGGCTCCGCCACGACCCGGCGTTGCGCTTCGGCTCACGCGAGCAGATCGTCGCCGCCGCCCAAGGCGCGATGACACGCGCCCGCGAGGCGATGCCCGCATGGTTCGGCCGCCTACCCAAGGCCGAGTGCGTCATGGCCGAGATCCCGGAACCGGGTGCCGCCCAGGCTCCTCTCGCCTACTACTTCCCGCCGGCGCCCGACGGGAGCCGGCCCGGGCAGTTCTTCGTCAACACCACGGAGCCGTCGACACGGACACGGTTCGAGTCGGAAGCGCTGGCGTTCCACGAGTCGATCCCCGGACATCATCTCCAACTGACGATCGCCCAGGAGCTGGAGGGCATCCCCGAGTTCCGCAAGCACGCCGTCGTCAATGCCTACGTGGAGGGCTGGGGCCTCTACACCGAGCGCCTCGCCGACGAGATGGACCTCTACAGCAACGACACGGCCCGCCTCGGGATGCTGTCCTTCGACTCCTGGCGCGCCGGGCGGCTGGTCGTGGACACCGGGGTCCACGCCCTCGGGTGGTCGCGGCAGGAGTCGATCGACTGGCTCATCGCCAACAGTCCCCAGGCGCCGAACAACATCGAGACCGAGGTCGACCGCTACATCGGATGGCCGGGGCAGGCGCTCGGCTACATGATGGGTCGGCGGGAGATCATGCGGCTGCGGCGGCAGGCGGAAGCTGCGATGGGCGCCGCATTCGACATCAAGGGATTCCACGACACGGTGCTCGGCTCCGGCTCCGTGCCGTTGGGCATCCTCGCCGACCTCGTCACTGCATGGTCGTCGCAGTGATCGAGCTGGTGCGCCCGCCGAGCTCCAGAGAGGCGGACGAGGTTGCCGGCTCGCTGCGGGCGATGGTCGTTGCATTCCGCGAGATCGAGGATCCCATGCGGTCCGAGCCGTTGCTGCGCGACGGCGATCAGGTCGCCGAGGGCGCGGACGAGATCGCCGGTTTCCTCGACCAGCTGCGCCACGAGGTCCGGCGCTGGAATGCATTCCAGTCGGATGCTTGCTTTGTCGAGGACGATGGCTCGATCTGCTGAGGGCAAACACGGCTTCTCGCGAAAACTTCGAGTAATCGAATGATGTGACCGTAGGTCGATCGACCTACAATGAGATCTCCTACCACAGCGAAGGGGCCCGGTCGCATTGCGGCCGGGCCCTTTCGTTTCGGCGGTCACACGATCATGGCCAGATGCCGCGCTGCAGCGCCGCTCGGGCGCACGCATCCACGGCGATGACGTGGGCCGCCGTGCGCAAGGTCGGCAAAGGGAGCTCGCCGTTCCGCTGCGACTTGTCCCATTCGGTTTGGTAGAAATCGTGGGCCTCGAGGAGGGCGACCCGTTTGGTCACCACGCGCTCGGTCGACCGCCGCATCTTGCGCCGCAGCTTGTCGATGACGTCCCGTTCCTCCCACTGCTGGTTCTCGAGGTTCTGCACCCACTCGAAGTAGCTGACGATCACGCCGCCCGCGTTGGCGAGGATGTCCGGCAGGATGTGCACCCCGCGTTCGGCGAGGACGCGGTCGGCTGCCGGCGTGACCGGACCATTCGCCGCCTCGACGATCAACGGTGCCGCAATCCGATCGGCGTTCTCGAGGGTGATCTGGTTCTCCAACGCCGCCGGAACCAGGATGTCACAGGGCACCTCGAGCACTTCCTTCGGAGCGAGCGGCTTAGCGCCCGGGAACCCCACCACGCTGCCCGTCTCCTGCTTGTGCTCGGCCACCTTGCGCACGTCGAGGCCGCCGGGCTCGAAGATTCCGCCCTGGGAGTCGCTGAGCCCGACGATCACCGCACCGAGGCCCTCGAGCAGGCGCGCCGCGTTGGCGCCGGCGTTGCCGAAGCCCTGGATCGCGATCGACGCCTTGTCGAGGCCGGCGATGCTCGACACGCCCCCCATCTCCAGGAAGTGCTCCGTCACGAACACCGCGCCCTGCGCCGTGGCGGCGTTCCTCCCGGGCGATCCGCCCAACTCGATCGGCTTCCCGGTCACGACGGGCAGATTGTTCTCACCGGGGTGCATCATCGAGTACGTGTCGTAGATCCACGCCATCGTTTGCTCGTCCGTATACACGTCGGGCGCAGGGATGTCCGTGTACGGGCCGATGTTCTCACCCAGCGCCGTGATGAAGCGCCGCGTGATGCGCGACAGCTCGCCACGGGTCAGCGCGTGGGGATCGCACATCACGCCCCCCTTGGCCCCGCCGAACGGGATGTTCACCAAGGCGCACTTGAGCGTCATCCAGTAGGCGAGGGCGCGGACCTCGTCGAGATCCACCTTCGGGTGGTAACGGATGCCGCCCTTCCCCGGACCGCGCACCGTCGAATGCAGCACGCGAAAGCCGACGAACGTCTCGACGCTGCCGTCGTCCATGAGAACGGGGAGCACGACCCTCACCGCTCGCTGCGGCTGGAAGATCCAGTCCGCGAGCCCGGGGCGCTCGTTGATCTCCGGGATGTACGGGCGGGTGAGATCGAACTGGCTGCGGGCAATCAGATTCGGATTCAACTCCTCGGGCTCCAGCGATTCGTCTCGCGTCTCGGCAGAGGTCATTTCGTCTCCTTCAACCGAGCCCCCCAACACGCGGGGCTCCAACCGCCCCCAGCGTGCCCAGCGAGCCTCGCACGTCACCAGGGGCAGAGTGCCCGGGTGGTTGCGACGCCCGGCAGCAGGTTCAGGCGGCGGAGACGTCGACCTCGAGCCGGGGCAGGAAGAACTGGACGAGGGGTCCGATGGCCAGAGCGAAGACGATCGTGCCGGGGCCGACGGTCCCCCCGAGCAGCCACCCCGCAATGAGCACCGCCAGCTCGATGGAAGCCCGGGCGAGGCGGATCGAAGGACCGCGCCGCGCGATCCCCGTCATCAACCCATCCCGCGGGCCGGGACCGAAGTGGGCGCCGATGTACAGCCCGGTGGCGAGGGCGACGACGACGGTCCCCGCAAGCATCAGCGCCACTCGGGGCAGCAGCGTCGATGGCTCGGCCACGAGCGCCGTCGTGGCGTCGATCGCGGGGCCGATGATCAGGGCATTGAGCACCGTCCCCAGTCCGTAGCGCTCACGCAAGGGAATCCACAGCGCGAGGACTGCGAAGGCCACGATCACCGTCCAGGTGCCGACAGTCAGACCGAACTGCACGGCGAGACCCTGATGCAGCACGTCCCACGGGGAGAGACCGAGGTTCGCCTCGATCATCAGCCCGGCGCCCACACCAAACAGCACGAGCCCGACCACGAGCCGCGCCAACCGCCGTCCCAAGAACGGCC
>JBFFFX010000204.1:0-5347 GCA_041557775.1 Acidimicrobiia bacterium
CGCACCACCAGCCCGGCGCAGGCCGGCGCGGGAGCCTGCTCGTCGGCCTCGGCGACGCCGTAGTTGCCGATGTGCGACGAGGTCATCGTGACGATCTGTCCGGCGTACGAGGGGTCGGTCAGGATCTCCTGATAGCCGGTCATCGAGGTCGTGAACACCACCTCGCCCGTTGCCATGCCGGCGGCGCCGACGGAGACCCCGTGGAAGACCGTCCCGTCGGCGAGGACGAGCGCGGCGTCGCTCATACGCCGACCTCCTCGCTCGTGTGCGTCGTGATGCCCGCGTAGAGCGTGCGGCGGACCTCGCCCCGCCAGGTGCGGCCCAGGTAGGGGCTGTTGGCCGAACGGGAGACGGTGGAGGACGCCAACTTCTCCGACGTCGGATCGAACACCACGAGGTTCGCCGGCTCCCCCGGCTCCACCGGCCGGCCGTGACGGTCCGCCACGTCTGCGATCCGCGCCGGGGCCACCGACATGCGGTCGAAGAATCGGACCATGTCCAGATCGACGCTCGTGTTGACGGCTGCCGCAGCCCACTCCAAGCCGGTCACACCGGGCGGCGCCTCCTCGAAAGCCACGGCTTTCTCGTTCGCGGTATGCGGTGCGTGATCGGTCGCCACCGCGTCGATGACACCCTCCGCCAATGCCGTGCGCAGCGCTTCGACGTCCTCCGGTGTGCGCAGCGGCGGCATCATCTTGAACGTCGTCCCGCCGGCGAGCACATCGCGGTCGTCGAAGATGAGGTGATGGGGTGTGACCTCAGCGGTCACCGGCAGCCCTTCTTCCTTTGCGGAGGCGATCAACGGGATCGCACCGGCGACGCTGACGTGCTGGACGTGATAGCGGGCGCCCGTCAACCGGACGAGCACGAGGTCGCGTTGGATCACGACCTCCTCGGCGATCGCCGGCACACCGCGAATGCCCAGCTGCCGGGCAACGGCGCCCTCGTTGAGGTGGCCGCCTGCAGCAAGACCCGGATCAACGGCATGTTGGGAGATCACGCCGCCCAGGGCGGCGACCCGCTCCATCGCGCGCCGCAGGAGACCGGCGTCGGCAACCGTGTCGCCGTCATCGGTGAACATGCGCACCCCTGCCGCCCAGAGATCGTCCACGTCGGCCAGGTTCTCCCCTCGCCGCCCGATCGAGATAGTGCCGGATGGCACCACCTCGACGAGACCGGCCGCCTCCCCCTGATCTGCGACGAACCGGGCCAGGGCGCCGGTGTCGATAGCCGGGTCGGTGTTCGGCATCGCGACGACCGCCGTGTAGCCACCGGCTGCGGCTGCGGCGGAGCCGGAAGCGATGTCCTCCTTGTGCTCTTGACCGGGTTCGCGCAGATGGGTGTGCACGTCGACGAATCCCGGCCCGACCCAGCAACCCCTGGCGTCCACCTCGCCGGCCCCCTCGGTCGCGAGCTGTGCTTCGACCGCGGCGATGCGGCCATCCCGGACGAGGACATCTGCAATCACCGGCCCGCGCCGCCGCAGCACCAGACCTCCCCGGATCAGCACCTCAGCCACCCGCGCGACCTCCTGCAGGCGACCCGACGGCCGACTCGATCACGACACCTTCGACGCCGTCCGTCTCGCGCAAGCGCACGGTCACTCGCTCGGTGGCGGCCGTGGGGAGGTTCTTCCCCACGTAGTCGGCGCGGATCGGGAGTTCGCGGTGACCCCGATCGATCAATACGGCGAGCTGCACGCCAGCCGGTCGTCCCGACTCGTTGAGCGCCTCGAGCCCGGCCCGAGCGGTCCGTCCGGTGTACAGCACATCGTCGACCAGCACGACCGTGCGACCGCTCACTCCTGTGGGAAGATCGCCGGCGTAGCCGGTCGCCGCCGGCCGGCCCCGATCCCGATCATCCCGATAGCGGGTCACGTCGAGGCTGCCGACCGGCACGTCCACCTGGGTGATCTCGCTCACGAGGGCGGAGATGCGATGCGCCATGGGCACGCCCCTGGTTTGGATGCCCACGACGATGAGATTCGCAATGGCGTCGTTCGCCTCGACGATCTCGTGAGCGATGCGCCGGAGCGCCCTTCCCACGGCGCCTGCGTCCAACACGGTCCGCATCGAGCTCACCGCTGGGCCGGCGAACCGCCGGACGCCAATCCGTCGAACCCCACGTGCACGCGCCAGCTCATGTTTCCTCCCTTTCCGGCCTCACAGGGCCAGGGCTTAAAGGTCGGCGATCGCCGCGACGGTAGCAGCGGACTACACGCGTGTCATTTCGCTGGCACCGAGCGGTTGCAGCCTCAGACTGCGGGGTCGGCATCCTCTTTGGCGAGCTCGTCGACGAGCCGGCCCAACACCCCGTTGACGAACGCTCCGCTCTTGGCGGTCGAGTACCGCTTGGCGATCTCGACGGCCTCGGAGACGACCACGCCGACCGGCGTGTCCGTGTGGAGGAGCTCATAGACGCCGAGCCGCAGCACGTTGCGGTCGACGACGGGCATGCGTTCGACACGCCACCCGGAGGCGATCCTGCCGATCACCGCATCGATGGCGTCGAGGTTGGCGCACACGCCCTCGACGAGCCCGGTTGCTCGCTTCCCGAGGTCGGCGACGTCGGCGGCATCTGGTGCGTCACCGCGGGCATCTGCCGCATACAGCGCCTGGACGGCACGCTCGCGTGCATCGACGTGAGTCACGAGATCCGGGTGATGTAGTCCCCGGTGCGCGTGTCGACCTTGACGACGTCTCCCTGCTCGACGAAGAGCGGAGCCTGGACGACGAGACCGGTTTGGAGCGTCACCGGCTTGGTTGCCCCGGAGACCCGGTCCCCCTTCACGCCCGGCTCGGCGTAGGTGACTTCGAGCTCCACGGAGGCGGGCAGGTCGATGCCGATCGGGTTGCCCTCGAACAAGTTGAGCTGCACCGTCATGCCCTCGACCAGGTAGCCGGCCGCATCACCGACCAACTCCGTGGGCACCGCCATCTGCTCGTAGGTCTCCGCGTTCATACAGTGGTAGCCCATGTCGTCGCGGTAGAGATATTGGAAATCCTGCCTGTTGATCATGGCTCTCGGGACGTTCTCCCCGGCCCGGAACGTGCGATCGACCACGGCGCCGCTGTCGAGGTTCTTCAGCTTCATGCGGACGAACGCCTTGCCCTTCCCAGGCTTGACGTGCTGATAGTCGAGCACGGCGAAGAGGCCGTCGTCCAGGTTCAGCGCCATGCCGGGCTTCACGTCGTTGGTAGAGATCATGCCGGTCGGAGCTCCTTTCGGGACCTGGTGAGGACCTCGCGTCCGCCGTCCGTCACCACGACCATGTCCTCGATGCGCACGCCCCCGAGTCCGGGGATATAGACGCCGGGTTCGATCGTGACGACGTTTCCCGGCTCCAGCACATCGTCTGAGTTTCGCTTCACCCAAGGCCCTTCGTGGATCTCGAGACCCACGCCGTGGCCGGTCGAGTGGACGAAGTACTCCTCGTATCCGTGCGCGCGCAGCACCGCCCTGCAGGCCTCGTCGACGTCGTGAGCACGCACCCCGGGGCCGACGGCGGCGATCCCCGCTTCGTTCGACTCGAGCACTGCGGCGTGGATCTGCTCCATCTCCGGATCGACGCCATCACCCAGCCAAACCGTCCTGGTCATATCCGAGTGGTACCCGTCGACGACACAGCCGTAATCCATGAGGAGAAGTCCGCTGCCGTCGACCACACCCTCTCCCGAGCGGTGGTGCGGGCGTGCCGCGTTGGGCCCCACCGCCACGATCGGCGGCCAGCCCGCTGCCTCACCACCTGCGGCCCGCATCTCCTCGATCAGGCTCAGACCCAGCTCGCCCTCGGTGCTCACGGAGCCGAGCAGCGCACCCAGGCGGGTGAACGCCGCATCGCCTGCGACCGCCGCCGCCGAGAGCGCAGCGATCTCCTCGGCGTCCTTGACGCGCCGGTGGCGCTCCACCACCCCGCGGCACGGGACGAGCTCCACGTTGAGGCCCTCATCGAGCGACCGAGCAAACGACCACGACACGTGATCGGCCTCGACATCGAGGGCGGTCGCGTCACCGAGCGCCTCGCCGATCGCGGTGGCGACACCCCCGGTGTGGGTGGTCAGCTCGGTGTCGGGCAACGTCTCGAGCAGCTCCTCCGCCGCCTCCGCGTAGCGTCCGTCGGTGATGAAGACACACCGCTCCGGACCGATCACGACGTACGCGCTGGTCCCGGTGAAGCCGGTGAGATACCGGATGTTCACCAGGCTGGTGATGAGCAGGGGCCGCTCGAGCCCGGCCATGAGCCGTTCGAGACGGCGGGCGTGATTCACGTTTCCTCCACTGGGGAGCGCCGGCGGGTCCGGTCGGGCAGGGTAGTCGCCCCCACCCAACGCCGATTCGGGGCGCTATTCGACGCCGATCGCGGCAAGCGCGATCCGCACGTCCTCCTCGTCGATACTCACGACCTCGGGATCAGCGACGGCACGCAGCAACGTCATCCGCAAACCCCGGGCGTCGCGCTTCTTGTCCAGCGCCATCAGCCGGCGAACGGCTCCCGGATCGGCGCCATCCGCCGCAGTCGGAAGCCCGAGACGCTCGAGAATGCGCCGCTGGCGGTCGGCACCTGGGAAGTTGAATCTGTGTGCCGACACGGCCGCAGCCGCCACCATGCCGACGGCTACCGCATACCCGTGGCTCATCCTCTGCGCGACCTCCACTGCGTGACCGACCGTGTGCCCGTAATTGAGCCAGGCGCGCACGCCGGCTTCGCGGAAGTCTTGGGAAACGATGCGCGCCTTGACGGCGATCGCCCGCCGGGCGACCTCACCGACCGGGGCCGCCAGGCCGTGCTCTTCGTAGATCTCGACCAGATCCGGATCGCCGATCCATCCTGCCTTGACCGCCTCCGCGGCTCCATCTTGCAGAAGTGCCCTGGGCAGCGCGGCGAGCACGTCCGGATCGACGATGACCCGATGAGGGTGGCGGAAGACGCCGGCGAGATTCTTCCCACCGACGTTCACACCGGTCTTGCCTCCTACGGCCGCATCGACGGCGCCCAGCAGAGTGGTCGGTATCAACGCCGCGGGCACGCCCCGCAGGTACGTACCGGCGATGAAGCCGGCGACGTCCGTGAGCGCGCCGCCGCCGATCGCGACGACGAGGTCGTCGCGCGTGAAGCCGAGCTCGTTGAGCCAGAGGTAGCTCCCCTCGACCACGGCGAGATTCTTGGCCGCATCACCATCGGGCAAGAGTCGCAACGGCGCGCCCAACCGGTCGGCGATGGGGGCTGCAACGTGTCGTGAACCCGGCTGCGCGAACACCGCCATCCGACCCGGCATGCCCGCGGGCGGTGCGAGCAGACTTGCCAGCCCGCTGGACGCGAGCACCCCCGACTCGACGACGATCTCCG
>JBFFFX010000205.1:0-5345 GCA_041557775.1 Acidimicrobiia bacterium
GATCTCCACCGCATCGGCGAGATCGAGCGAACCCGGAGCCTCGACGTCCCAGAAGTTGACGAAGCCGTCCCACGCAACCGAGACGGCCGTCGACCCGTCTCCGATGAACGTGACATCTTGGATCTTCCTGGTGTGGGCTTCTTCGGTGATGATCCCGTGGTTGGCGCTTGCCTTCGTGTGCCAGGCGATGACGTCGCCGTCCCAGCCACCAGAGAGGATCGAGGCCCCGTCGGGGCTCACCGCCGCCGAGCGCACCTCGTCGTTGTGTCTGGTCAGTCTGGCGGTCAGTTGGGCGTCACGCGAGTCCTGGTCGAATTCCCAGGCGCGCACGATGCCGTTGAGGTGGGAGGTCACCATCACAAGAGGCGCGCTTTGGGAGTCGCTGAAGTCGATCCACATGATCTCGGCGTCGGTCTCCAGGTCAGGCTCGACGCCCACCTCCGTGCGGGCGTTTGCAGGGAGTACGTACCCGGCGCCCTCTTCCTCGCCGACGATCACCGTGTTGGCGTCGGGCGTGAAGGTGACCGCCGCCAAGGTCTCCTCGGGCGATTCGTAGATGACGGCCGGGAACGAGCCCGGCCGCCAGGTGACGACGAGGTCGGTGAAGTCTTCCGTGGTCTCGATCCATGCAATGTCCGAGCCGTCGTCGCTGATGGTGATGCAGGCACCGTGGCGGACACAACTGTCACTTATCGCCGTGTTGGTCTCGATGTCGCCGATCTCAGAGCCTTCTTCGTCGTAGACGAAGACCGTGAACTCGTTCTCGAGCGTCACGATCGTCGAGGCGTCACGGCTGATCGCGCCACCCACGATGTCGAAGACGTCCACCGCGCCGCCGACCATCGACCCCGTCGCCACGTCCCACGTGGTCACGTAGCCGTCGAGACCGAGCACCCGCAACAGGGAGCCGTCCGCGGTGAAGGCGAGGCTGAGGATCTCTGCGTCGGTCACCGAGAGGACGGTCGGTTCCGGCTGGTCCGGGGCGATGAGCCACACGTTCCCGTATTCGGTCCCCACAGCCGCGATCTCGCCGGTCGGGCTCCACGCCGCCGCACCGACGATGGGCTCTTGCGGCAGCGTCTCGCGCCACAGGAAGTGTGTGGGATTCACGACACTGTTGATCACACCGATGAACGCATCGACGGTAGGGGCGACCCTCATTGCTTCCAGAGCCAAGAGCGCCGCTTGATCGGGCACTTCGGGGGCGAGGGCGATCGCCTGACTGGCGATGGCTGCCGACGTTGCACGTTCCGCTTGGCGCACGGCGCGCGCTTCGTTCTCGTTCGCCCGGTCGCGCTCGTCGTTGGCCCGGTCGCGCTCGGTGTTGGCCCGGTCGCGCTCGTCGTTCGCCCGGTCGCGCTCGGTGTTGGCGCGATCACGCTCGGCGACGGCCACCTTCTCGTTCTCTACGGCTCTGCGCTCGCTACGGACGGCTTGGATCCCGAACGCAACCGCTGCCACTGTCAGCAGCGCAAGACCGACCTCGGCGGCGCGACGCAACCGGACCGCCCGCTTGTACTGGCGCTGGTCGGCGGAGGCGAGCTCCCCCGGATCGATACCCTCCATGCGCCCGACGATCTTGGCGACCTCGTCGCGGAAGTCCGCGTTGCGCAAGCTTGCCGTTTCCGGTTGGTTCTTGAACGGCGTGAGGTCTTCGTACAAGGGAACCGCGGCGTCGCCGACGGCGGCACGGAAGGCCGGAGAGAGGGCGGTGGACTTCTCCCAATTGACTCGCTGCGCCTTGGGATCGACGTCGATCGTGCCGCCGGTGAGGGCAACGACCACGTTCTCCATCGACTTGTTCTCGTGCCAGTACCTGATCTCGTCCTCGCACCACTTCGACTTGACGGCCTCGGGGTGAGCGAGGATGACGAGCCACTCGGAATCGGCGAGCTTCTCCTCGATGGTGTCGGCGAGCGACGCGCCGGCGGCCATAGCCGCCTTGTCGAGAACCACGCGGCGGGCGCGGCGCTGGTTCCATCGCTTCGCCAGCTTCT
Source organism: Acidimicrobiia bacterium (assembly GCA_041557775.1). Lineage (GTDB taxonomy): Bacteria > Actinomycetota > Acidimicrobiia > Spongiisociales > UBA5794 > DATHZQ01. The sequence continues at coordinate 1,998 of JBFFFX010000205.1, forward strand.
CCATGGCGTCGTGAAGGGCATCGGCGAAATCGCCCTCTGCCGAGTGGCTGTACGAGATGAACGCCTTGTACTTCACTGCGCGGTCCCTCTCTCCCGACGGCCGGGAGCCTACCGAGGCCCGCGGTCCGGTGCAGGGACGCCGGCATCCACCGCTGCGGCGGATGCCGCCCAGCCCGACCAGCGCTCGATCGCGAAGCGAAGCGCCGGCCCGGGCGGCGGGTGGTCGCGGTACTGGCGGTACTTCACCTGGAGCGCCTCGCGTGTGGTGGCGACGCCGTGTGGCGATGCGTCGACGGTTCCCCGGACGTCGACGCGCACCCACCACAGACGGCCCCAATGCTCTTCGTAGCGGTCGGCGAGCACCGCGGCCCGCGGCTCCGCCTCGAGGTTGACGATGCGCTGCAGCCGTGCGGTGCGTTTCGGCTTGGCGTCGACCATCGTCAGGATCGCGTCGTCCACGACGGTGAAGACGATCGGCACCAGGTGTGGTCCATCGGGTCCGGTGGTGGCGAGGCGGGCGACTCTCGCGGATGCGAGAAGCCGGCGGCAGGTCGCCTCGTCGAGTCTCACGCCTCGTAGGTCCCGGCTGCAGTGTCGCCGCCGGTGCCGGTCCAGTTGGTGTGGAAGAACGCACCGCGGGGCTTGTCGATGCGCTCGTAGGTGTGCGCCCCGAAGTAGTCGCGCTGTGCCTGGATGAGGTTGGCGGGCAGCCGCCCGGAGCGGTACGCGTCGTAGAACGAAAGCGCCGAGGCGTAGGCCGGCGCCGGGACCCCCGCCTCGATCGCCCGCACGACGGTGCGTCGCCAGCCGGGCTCGCTGCGGGCGATCTCGCCGGCGAAGAAGGGATCGAGCAAGAGGCTGGGGAGGTCCGGTGTGCGGCGGAAGGCATCGGTGATGTCGTTGAGGAAGCGGGAGCGAATGATGCAGCCGGCCCGCCACAGCGAGGCGATGGTCGCCAGGTCGAGGTCCCAGCCGTGCTCTTCCGACGCGGCCGCCATCAGCATGAAGCCCTGGGTGTAGGAGACGATCTTCGAGGCGTAGAGCGCATCGTGGAGGTCGGCGACGACGTCCTCGCGCGCGTCCGTGAACGGCGCGACGGGCCGCCCGATCGCCGCCGCGGCTTCCTGCCGCTGATCGACCAGTGCGGACACGATCCGGGCGTAGACCGCCTCGGCGATGAGCGACACCGGCATCCCGATCTGCATCGAGGAGATCACGGTCCACTTGCCCGTGCCCTTCTGGCCTGCGGCGTCGAGGATGCGTTCGAGCAGCGGACCGCCGTCGTCGTCCCGGAACGCCATGATGTCGGCGGTGATGCCGACGAGGAACGAGTCGAGCGGCCCCCGGTTCCACTCGGCGAAGATGGCTTGCAGGTCGGGGGTGGCGAAGCCGGCACCGCGGTGCAGCAGGTCGTACGCCTCGGCGATCACCTGCATGTCGCCGTACTCGATCCCGTTGTGGACCATCTTCACGTAGTGGCCGGCGCCGTCTGGGCCGACCCACTCGCAGCAGGGGTCACCCTCGGCGACCGCAGCGATGCTCTGCAGAATGGGCTTCACGGCCGGCCACGCCGCCGCCGAGCCGCCCGGCATGATCGACGGCCCATAGCGGGCCCCCTCCTCCCCGCCGGAGATGCCGGTCCCGATGAACAGCAGTCCCTGGTCTTCGAGCGCGGCGGTCCGCCGGATCGTGTCGGTGTACTCGGAGTTGCCGCCGTCGATGATGATGTCACCCGGCTCGAGCAGGGGAGCGAGCTGGTCGATCGTGGCGTCGACCGGGGCCCCGGCGCGCACCATCAGCATCACTCGGCGAGGTCGCTTCAACACGGAGACGAGGTCGTCGAGGGAGTGCACGCCGATGATGTCCGTGCCGGCGGCGTCACCGGCGAGGAAGTCGTCGACCTTGGAAGTGGTGCGGTTGTACGCCGCGACCTCGAAGCCGTGGTCGTCCATGTTGCGGATCAGATTGCGGCCCATGACGGCCAGCCCGATCACGCCGATGTCGGCCGCCATGCGATCCTCCCGCGCTCGGTCGATGCCGTTGGGGCGAGTCTCACAGCTCGGGCACCGTGTCGCCATACAGCCACGCATCGAACAGCGCGCCCAGGTCCCGGCCGCTGATCTCCTCGGCGACGGCGACGAAGTCCGCAGTGCGGGCGGTACCGCCGCTGAATCGGGCGGCGTACGTGCGCAGCGTGGCGAAAAAAGCGTCATCACCGATCTCGAGCCGCAGCGCGTGCAAGGTGAGGCCGCCCCATTGGTAGACCGATGGGGTGAAGAGCGCGCCGGGTGGGGGGCGGCCGGGGGGCGGTGCGTCGCCCGCGATCATCCGCTCCCGCGCCTCTTCGGCGAGCTGCGCCAGCCGGTCCGGGCCTGCGCGATGCTCGGCCCACAGCCACTCGGCATACGTGGCGAAGCCCTCGTTGAGCCAGATGTCGCTCCAGTCGCCGGGGCTGATGTCGTTGCCGAACCACTGGTGGGCCAGTTCGTGGACGAGGACCGACTCGAAGATCGGCGCGTTCACGAACCCGTCGCCGAACAACGACAGTGTCTGGTTCTCCAGAGCCCCTGGGAAGCCGGGGACCACCGCGATGCCGTACAGGTCGAAGGGATACGGCCCGAACACGGACTCGAGGAAGGCCAGCATCTCGCCTTGCAGGTCGAGCCCAGCGGGCGGGCTTGCGGCGAGGTCGGGAGGGAGCACGTTGCGGATCGGTACGCCGGCGATCGCAGTGCTCGCAGGGTCGTCGATCTCCTCCAGGTCACCGATGACCACGGTGGCCAGATAGCTGGCCATGGGTTGCGGCATCTCGTAGATCCGGGTCGTGGAGCCGAGGTCCGTGATCGTGTCGACCAACGTGCCGTTGGCGAAGGCTTGCCACGGGTTCGGCACGGTGACGCGGAACGTGTAGGTCGCCTTGTCGAGGGGGTGGTCGTTCACGGGATACCAACTGCTCGCTCCGTCCGGCTCGGCGATCACGTAGCTGGTCCCATCCGCTCCGGTGATCCATCCCACCGGGAGAGACGAGGCGCGGCTTGCGATCCGGTCCGGAGCCCCGGCATAGTCGACGGACACGGCGAACTCCTCGCCGGCGGCGATGGGGCGTGCCGGGGTGATGATCAGCTCCCCGTCGGCGCGCTCGTGATCTGCGGCAGCGCCGTCGACGACGACCTCGAGGACGTCGAACCCGACGAAGTCGAGGTTGAACCGGTCCAGTTCGGCGGTCGCCACGGCTTGGATGTCGACGACGGCGGCCATCTCCCCGGTGCCCGGGTCGAAGAACAGATCGACGATGTAGCGAGCGACGTCGTATCCGCCGTTTCCGAGCCCCGGATAGAGGCTGTCGCC
>JBFFFX010000206.1:0-5249 GCA_041557775.1 Acidimicrobiia bacterium
AATCGAAGAGTCCACCAGAGCCGGGATCCAGCGACTCCGGCCGGGGGTCCTGCGTCTTGAACTCCGCGGCGATCGCAACCGCCTTGTCGATGGCAACAGCGAACCCGATGCCATCGCTGCCGCCCGAGGCGGTGGCGATCGCGACGTTGACCCCAATGACCCGGCCGCTCCGGTCGGCGAGCGGACCGCCTGAATTCCCCTGGTTGATGGGTGCGTCAGTCTGGATGAGACCGTCGAGGACCGCGCCCCCGAGCACCATCTCGCGGTCGACAGCCGACACGATCCCCGACGTGACCGACTGCTCGAAACCGAGCGGACTCCCGATGGCGACGGCGAGCTGCCCGACCTCGGGAGGGTCGCCCAGCGCCAGTGGTGCGGCGGGAACACCGAGATCGATGGCGACGACGGCGATGTCGGCGAGTGCGTCGCCGCCGAGCACAGTGCCCGTGAGGTTCCTGCCGTCGGAGGTGCGCACGACGACCTCGCGGGCGCCGGCGACGACGTGCGCCGCGGTGAGAACGCGGCCCTTCTCGTAGACGAATCCGGAGCCGACTGCGCCGAACGCTCCGGCCTGCTCGATCTGCACGACCGAGGGCAGCAGGCTCGCGGCCACGTCGGCAACCGGTTCGTCGGCCGCGCCCGGAGAACCGCCGGCGCCGTCGGTGTCCTCGACCAGCCCGGAGCCGGCGACACCCGCGGCGTCGGCTGCCGTCCCGTCGGACCACGGCGCCCACGCGAACAACACGGCCACCATCGCGATCGCCGCTGCGAGCCCGATCACCCACGGCCACGAATGCGCATCGTCGGTCCCGGCGGGTGCCGCAGGCGGCACAGCCGGGAGAGGGACAGTGTCGGCATCGGAGTCGGCGCCCGCGAACTCCGCGGGATCCGGCTGGTGGGCGGGGGCCACCGCGGGGATCACGTCGGATTCCGGCGGCGCGGCCGGAAGATCGCGCCACGAGCGACCCATCTCGATCCGTCTCTCGGCGTCCACGGTCATCGGCCCAGCCTCCCCGTCGCATCCACCCGATCACGGTACGAGTAGCGACGTAAAGCGACCGTTAAGGGCACGCGGCCGAGCCAGGTGCGGAGGATCGGCAAGCGGTCGAGTGGCCGTCGCCGGTTACTCCACTTCGGCAAACGGATCGCGCCGCGGGTGGATGCCGTCCTCGGTGACGGCGGCGACATCGCTGCCGGCGGTCAGCGGCAGCCACAGGACGAAGGCGGCGCCGGCGCCTCGCACGGAACGTACGGTGAGCGCCCCGCGGTGGGCGAGCGCCACCTGGCGGGAGATGGCGAGACCGAGGCCGGACCGACCTTCCGTGCGGATGCTGGTGGCGTCGGCCGTCCAGTACCGCTGAAAGACCGCAGCGTGGTCGCGCGGATCGATACCGGGACCCTCGTCGGCGACGCCGACCCACGCAAAACCGGCGTGTTCTCCGACTCCGGCTCGCAGCGACGAGCCGCGCCGAGTAAGACGCACGGCGTTGTTGACGAGGTTGGCGACCACGCGCTTGACCGCTCGCCGTTCCGCATCGACGACGACGTAGCCGTCGACCAGCTCGATGCCGACCTCGGCTTCCTCCATCGGGCCGCGATATTCGGCGATCACCTCATCGAGGACGTCGCGGAGCGCCACCGGCTCCCGGGCCGATTCGGGAATGTCGGTCCTGGCGAACATCACGAGATCATCGACGGATCGGCTTGCCCGATCGACCGTCCGCCGCACGATCGTCGCCGTCTCCCGCAACTCCGGCTCCCGGGCGTTGGGATCGGAGAGAACCACATCGAGATTGGTGGCGATCACGGCGAGAGGATTGCGCAGCTCGTGGGAGGTGTCCTGAATGAAGTTGCGCTGGGTCTCCACGCCCGCCTCGACTCGATCGAGCATTGCGTCGAACGTGTCCGCCAGCTCCTTCAGCTCGTCCTCCGGCCCGTCGAGATCGATCCGCCGAGACAGATCCGTTGCCTGGATCTCCTTGGCGACGGAGGTGATGCGGCCGATGGGTCGCAGCGCTCGGTCGGCGATCACCCAGCCGGCGACGATCGAGGCCGGAAACAAGCCGAGGATCGCCCACCACGAATACCGGCGCAGGTTGTCCAGCGCACGCTCGTTCACCAGCCTCTCGAGCGTGACCATCTCCTCGCCGACTTCGGCAACCGTCACGTCGCGCCCGTCGGGGAAGACGAAGGTGGTGAACTCGACACGGCGCGAGACCGGCTGATCTTCGAGGGACCGGGTGAGGCCGTAGTTGATGCCGGCGACGACCAGGAGCGCAAGGCCGAACACGACCAGGGAGTAGGTCAGCGCCAGGCGGAAGCGGATGGAGCGGAGGAATGCACCGAGGCGCTCGCGGGTCACGGCGACTCACTCAACCGGTAGCCGGCGCCGACCACGGTATCGATGACCTCGTCGGCACCTGCAGCCCGAAGCTTCCGGCGGAGGTTGCTCACGGTGACGCGAACCGTGTTGGTGAAGGGGTCGGCGTGCTCGTCCCAGACGTGCTCCAGCAGCCGCTCGGCCGAGAGCACCTCGCCCGCGTGCAGCATGAAGTAGCGGAGAAGCGCAAACTCCTTGGCGGTGACGTTGAGGGATCCGTTTCGATACCACGCCTCCCGCCTGGCCGCGTCCAGCGCCAGATTGCCAACCTCGAGGCGCGCCCCCCGGGACGCGCCGTCACGTCGCGCGAGGGCGCGCAACCGGGCAAGCAGCTCCGGGAAGGCGAAGGGCTTCACGAGGTAATCGTCGGCTCCGTCGTCGAGACCCGCGACCCGATCCTCCAGCGAATCCCGGGCCGTGAGCATCAAAACTCGCGGGGCCGCGTCGACGAATTCGCCAGTGCGGATGGTCCGGCAGATCTCGCGTCCGTCGACGTCGGGCAGATTCAGGTCGAGACAGACCAGGTCGTAGGCGTTGACCTCCAACTTGTCGAGCGCGTCCCCGCCGTCGGGAGCGATGTCCACGGCGTAGCCCTCGCGACGCAGGCCCACGGCGATCGCCTGGGCCAGATCCAACTCGTCTTCGACGACCAGCACGCGCACGAAACGCCTCCGCTTCGACTTCCGTGCACCAGGGTAAAGGCATCGCGCCGCGTGTCGGATGGCCTCCGGCCCCTGCCGCTCGGCTCTGCACCCGAGCCGCTACGGTTGAGCGAATGCACCGACCCCCGGCCGTGCTGCTCGCACTCCTCCTCGTCCTCAGCGCATGCGCCGCCGAAGACGGCCCGGGCGTGGCGCGCACCGGACCCGTCACGGAGACGCCGACCTCGCCTCCGGCACAGCCGGCAACGACGTCGAGCACCGCCGGCCCGAAGGATTCCACGGCGACCACGTCCCCTGCGCCGCTCGGCGAGATCACCCCCGTCATCGCCGTCCTCGACGGGGATTCGATCGCGGTCGAGCGTGACGGCCGGCGCACCGAGGTCCGGCTCGCCGGCATCAACGCCCCAGAGGCGGACGAGTGTCACGGCGAGGAGTCCCGCACCCGCATCCAGGAGATCGCGGGCGAGCAGGTGATCCTCGTCGAAGTCGAAGGCGAGGAGGACGTCGACCAGTACGGGCGCCTGCTGCGGAATGTCTGGAGCGGTGGCACCTGGCTCAACTTGACGATGGTGCACGAGGGAGCGGCCCTCACTCTGCAGACCGGCACGATCGATGAGCCGACGCTGCTTGCGGCAGAGGACGAGGCGTGGCGGCAGGGTCTCGGCATGTGGGGCAGTGCGGTGTGCGGCGAGTTCGCCCAAGGCATCGGCATCGCCGACATCCGCTACGACCCGCCCGGTCGAGACTACGAGAACGCGGCCAACGAGTACGTGGTGTTCGCCAACTCTGGAGATGCCGCGGTGGACGCCGGCGGATGGATCGTGCGGGACGAGTCCTCGACGCACCGCTACCAGTTCCCCAGTGGTTTCACGTTCGAACCAGGCGCAGAGATTCGCCTGCGGACCGGGTGCGGCACCGACACCGCCACCGACCTGTACTGGTGCGCCGGCGATGCGGTGTGGTCGAACGGCGGCGACACCGTGATCCTGCAGGCGGCCAACGGCACCGTCGTCGACCGCTGGAAGTACGCCGGCGACTTCTGACGCCATCCCCGGCTGCGGGCGGCCGCGACGGGACGCTCAGCTCTGGGACGGAATCTCGCACTCAGGCCGCGCCCCTCCCCTGCCGGCGAAGCCTTCCCACACCTCAGGGTCCGAGCTCGGCGCATCACCGGGCTCGTCCGTGGTGATGAACCGCACCAAGGCCCGGTACACCGCAGCCGCGTACGCGTGCTGGAACTCAGGAGTCTGGAGAAGCTCCGCCTCGCCCGGGTTCGAGATGTAGGCGCCCTCGACGATGACGGTGGGCACCACCGAGGCCTTGAGCACTCCGTAGTACTGGCTCACGCCGTCCCGGGGGCTGATCCGCGATTTGGCGCCGAGCTCGCTCGCGCCGACCCAGTCGGCGTCGAAAGCAACGAAACCTCGGCGCAGCTCCTCGACGATCAGCGTGCCCAAGCGGCGGGACTCCGTCGTGACCGGCGCTTGCGATTGGTAGTAGACGTCGACGCCCGGGATGACCGTCGGCACCTCCCAGCCCGCGTTGTTGTGGATCGACACCATGGCATGGGCGTTCGCCGCTCCGGCGACGGCCGCACGAAAGTCGAGCCCGGCCTCGTAGTCGGCGAGCTCCCCGAGGCCGGACCTGGTGACGACGACGAGGCCGGCGGCCGGGATGTCACCGCCGCGCAGAATCTGGCCTGTCTCCCAATCGATGCTGTGGGGCTCTGCCAGGAGCGCCCGCAGTCGGGCGCCGATCTCGACGTTGATGCCCTTCTCCGCCAACCCGCCAGGACCGACGGCCCCGGAATTGGCCGGACCGCCGTGACCGGGGTCAACGATGATCACGGCGTCGCCGAAGTCGAAGCCGGCACCCACCGTCGCATCCGGCGCACGGGGCGTTGCCGCGATCTCCGTGGCACGTACCCACGCCTCACCGTCGCACATGTGGAAGACCCGAACCCATGCACCGTCGGTACTCAGCGCCTGGCCGGCGAGGACGAGACCCTCGCGCGCCCGCACGAACGGTGCGCCCCCGGGCACGTCCGCGATGTCCGCACCACCCGCGGCAACGGTGACGACGCCGGCGCCATCCCACGCGTCCGGCAACGTCGGTGCGGGCGGTGCGGGGTGTGCGGGGGGATCCGCCGCGACCTCGATCGGCTCCGGCGGGAGGGTCGTCGGCGGCGTGGTGGTGGTGGTGGTGGT
>JBFFFX010000207.1:0-5222 GCA_041557775.1 Acidimicrobiia bacterium
GGAACGGATGGGGAGGGGTCCATCCCAACCCGATGGTTGGCTGCGTCCTGGTGAAGGATGAATACGTGGTGGCCGAGGGATGGCACGAGGAAGTCGGCGGTCCACACGCCGCCAACGGCCGTCACGTTCAACGAGGCAAATGGCTCGTGATCGTGGACCCACACCCCGATGTCGTCGCCATCGTCGGCAGTGCCGTACACGGTGTTGTTTGCTTCGTCGACTGACGTGATGGCGAGGTTGGTGACGGTGTGCGACTTGAGAGTGACACTGTCGAAGACGTCGATGGTCGACCCCACACCGAATTCGAAGGTGAGGCCATGGTGGTTGCTGTCGAAGTTCCCCCACTCGTCGGTCGGCCAAGTGCCGATCTCGGACGAGTCGATGGTGATCGTGATCGACCCGCTCGGCGTGAAGTCGTTGGCCCAGATCGAGCCGTGATCGACCGCGACGCTGAACGTCGGATTGGCGATCCGCCAGTACATCTCCGTGCAATCACCGTCCCCGTCACACTGCGTGGCGTGCCCTTCGTCGCCCGGCATCAGATCATGGGTGCCGCCGTCCTCGCCGACCACGTCGAAGTCCGTCAGCCAGCTGCCGGATCCGTCGGCAGTCACGGTCCGACCGGCTCCACCTCCCCAGTTGAGATCGACGCGTACGGGCGTGCCGGCTGCGGCTGTGCCCCACACTTCGTTGGTGTCGACATCGACTCCACCCAAGGTGAGTGCCGTGACCGTGTGGTCGCGCGACGTTGCGGCGTCGGCGACGACGACGTAGTCGCCGGCGACGATGTCCAGCTCGCCCGGGTCGAACGTGACGTCGAAGTTCCCCCACTCGTCTGTTGCGAAGGGACTGCCCGGGACTGCTGCACCATTGATGGTGACTGTCGCGCTGGAGTCGGGCGTGTAGTTGTGCGCCCAGATTCGCTCCGTCGAGGGATCGACGCTGAAGACGGCTTCAGACTCCTGGGCCTCGGCCGCCGGGTTTGCCACCCCCGGAAGGAATGCAAAGGCCAGGCTCAACGCAAAGGCGAGCGTCAGGTATCGTGCACGGGCGGTCGTCGCAGCCATCGAGGTCCCTCCGGGTGATCGCGGGCGCGGACCACACCGCGAGGACGTCTCACTTCGAACTGGTCGTCCTCGCGCGCGTCATCTCGGCGCAAGAGTGCGGAACGACGTGGGGCCGGGCGCGACGACGGTTCGAGCACGCTGTCCGCACCGTCGGTGGCACCCAAATCCAACCCCCCAACGTCCCTGTCAGTCGACCACAACGCCCCGGGGGGTCGCTAGGGACCAAGGTCCTTCGCCGCGCTCACGCCGTCTCGCGGCAGCAGCGCCGGGATCACCACCAACGCCGTCGCCGCAGCGACCGTCATCGCCACCCACATGATCATCGACACCTGCTGGTGGACCCGAAGCGGCGACAACCACAGGGCCGTCAGTGCAACGGCGATCCCGAGGGCGTTGGCGACGATGGGCCGTCCGGCGCGGTCGATGGCGCGCAGCACGTACCCGTCGCCGTCGCGCCGCGCGTGGTCGATCGCCGCGACGTAGTGGATGGCGTAGTCGATGCCGACGCCGATCACGATCGAGGAGATGACGGCGGTCAAGAGGTTGAGCTGGATGCCGGAAGCCGCGATGAATCCGAGCAGGGTGAGCACCGTGAGGAGAATGGGCACGAGCGATACGAGCGTTTGCCGCCACCGGCGGTAGGCGGCGAAGAGCATCACCGTGACCAGGATGAATGCCACGATGATCGAGGCGACTTGGGCCTGGAGCACGAGCCGGGCGATCTCGTCCCATACGACCGGCATGCCGGTGAGCGACCGGATCTCCGGGGTCGCATCGGCGAGCTCGCGCCAACCCTGGAGGTCCTCCGTCGTGAAGTCGGCGGGCAGCAACATGAAGCGCAATCCGTCTTTGCTCACCATGTCCCCGATCGGCAGCGATTGTCCACCGGAGAGCACGACGGCGAGCAGATCCGGGCTGAGGGTGTCGGCCACGTCCACCACGGAGAACACCTCGCGTACGCCCGGCTCGGCCTCCAGCGCCGCGCTCGCGGCACTGAGGCCGGCGAGCTGCTCCGGTCCGGCAGCGGGGTCGAAAGCGAACTCGCCCATCAAGGGTGTCGCACCGCCGAACAGCTCCTCGGTCTTCTCGAAGGCGACGCGAACCGGGTCGTCGTCTTTGAAGAAGAAGAGCTGATCCGGGTTGACCTCGAGGCGCGGCACGAACACCGCGGCGAAGACGAGCAGCACGACGCCGAGCACGAGCGCAGGAACGCGCGTCCGCACCAGCCGCTTCAGCCCGCGGGTGACGCGCGGTCCGAGCAGGGCCGCGTGGTGGCGCGGGTGCACCTGGATGCGGCTCATGATGGCCGGCAGGGCGAAGAAGGAGATGATGCCGGCGAAGGCGATCCCGATTGCGGTGAACACGCCGAGCTGGCGGATCGGCTGCACGTCGGTGGCGAGCAGCGACAGGAAGCCCGCCGCCGTGCTGATCGTGGTGAGGATCATCGGCACGCCGACGTGGGAGAGTGCGAGGCTCACGCGATCGACGACGTTCGGGTTCTCTGCCTCCTCCTGGAAGTGGGTGACGAAGTGGAGCCCGTCGGCCGATCCCATCACCACGACGAAGATCGGCACGATCACCGTCACGATGTCGACTTCGCGGCCGAGTCCGAAGATCAGGCCGAACGTCCACAGCGAACCGAGCGCGGCCGGCACGATGGCGAGCACGCTGAGCCGGCGGTCCCCGATGTTGGCGAAGAACACGAGCACCAAGAGCGCGATCACGATCGGCGGGATGATCAGCAGGAACAAGGAGAGCACGTCGAGGACGCGGGCGAACACGACGGGGTTGCCCGAGAAGGTCAGCTCCATGCTGTCGGGCACGGCGATGTCGTCGAGGGCGCGGGCGACCGATACCCGGTCCCCCTCCGGCGTCACCATGAGCAGCGTGTGACGCTGGTCCTCGCTGACCAGGAGCGAGGCGACCGGACTCTCGTCGAGCAGCTGTGCGGCGAGTGCCGGGGGGATCGCGGCAATCATCTCGGCCGTGAGGGGCTGCCCGGTCAGCGGGTTTGTCTCCGGCACGACCGTGGCGACGGCGGCGACACCGTCCTCGGCGGCGAGCGAGTCGCGCAATGCCACGAGGTCGTTCAGGAGCTCGGGTTCGGCAAAGGAGCGGCCTTCAGGGGCCGAGGCCACCACATTGATCGGGTCTGCCGCGTCGTACTTCTCCTGAAGCGCGGCGAACTCCTCACCGGTCTCGTTGCCTTCGAGGAGGAACGATGAGACGTCGGCATTGAAGTCCATGCGGGACAACATGGCGACGGCCAGGAGGGAGATGAGCGCGGTGGCGGCGAGGATCTTCCCGGAGTGGTCGACGATCAGGCGAGCGATACGGGGCATGGGGCAACCTCCGCAGCGGAGCCTAGAGCGCCGCACGGGCGGCGACCTAGGGCCGGACGACCCGAGAGCGTGAGCGGCACGGGGGTCTACCGTGGTGGGCATGGCACGACAGATTGCTACGAACCGCCTCGTCGCCCGCGACGAGCTGCTCGCTTTCGTCCGGCCGCGGCACCAGGTGATCCTGACGACCACGCGGCGCGACGGCCGCCCCCAGATGTCCCCCGTCACGATGGGGGTCGACGACGCCGGGCGCCTCGTGATCGCGACCTATCCCGAACGCGCCAAGACCCGGAACGCCCTGGCCAACCCCGCGGTGTCGGTGTGCGTCCTGTCGGACGACTTCGGCGGTGAGTGGGTGCAGATCGACGGCACCGCAGAGGTGCTCGACGTGCCCGAAGCCGTCGAGCCGTTCGTGGAGTACTACCGGAACATCGCCGGCGAGCATCCCGACTGGGACGAGTACCGCCGGGCGATGGTCGACCAGGGCAAGTCGCTGATCCGGATCACGATCACCGGATGGAGTCCGATCTCCCGCGGAGGGTTCCCGGCCCGGCTGGTGGACTAGGGCCGGAGGCGGCTCACGCCGTCGTGCCGAGCCGTTCTGCCAGGCTGGCGAGCATCGCCCGGGCGATCGCCGGACGTTCATCCATCAGGCCGAGCAGCGATGCCCCGGTGATGGCCAGCCCGCGCAGGTCACCATCGGCGTGGACGTCCGCGGAGCGGGGCCGGCCGCGCAGCAAGGCCAGCTCGCCGACGTGCTCGCCCGCGTCGTAGCGCCGGACCTCGCGCCGCTCGCCGTCTGTGGTGCGGCTGACGACGGCGCAGCCCTCCACGATGACGAGCATCTCGTCGCCCTCGTCACCGTCGGCGTAGATGACGTCCCCGGCCGAGTAGAGACGCTCGTCTGCGAGGTCGGCGACGGTCTTGAGGTCGTCCATCTCGAGGGTCTTGAACAGATGCGCCCGCCGCAAGGCCACCATGCGCTGCAAGCTCGACAGGGTGTCCAGTGTCTCCGGCATGGTGGTGCCTCCGGTCCGGGCCGCCGGCTCGATCAGCTCGACGACGAGCGGGTGGGCGTCACGTTCGACCCTAGCGAGCACCGCGGCGCGCGCCCGATCGGCGAGTTCGAGACCGGCCCCGGCGGCGAGGGCTTGCAGCCACGGGTCGTGGTCGGCGGCGATGGCTTCGACGAGCGCGGCCGGGTCGGCGCCTTCCGGCGTCTTCCCGGTGTCCTCGATGAGCTGGGAGATCATGCGGCCGGATCGGCTGTGGGTCGACGCTTCGAGCGCTTCCAAGGCCTCCGCCCGCAAGACCATGTCGTCTTGGCTCAAGCCACGCAGTATCAGGTCGAGCCCCGCACCCTTGCCGGCCGCAGCGAGAGCCCGGACCGCGTTGCGCTCGGCGCGCCACTCGGCGCGGTGCAGCGCGGCTCTCAGCAGATCCATCACGGGTCCTTCGAGCCCGGTGAGCCTCCGTGCCCAATCTTGGTATCGACGCGCATCGTCGATGCGGGCGCAGGCCCAATCCTCGAGCTCTGGGTAGTTCCCGATTCTCCCAAGCGCGACCAGCGCAGCCTCGACGGCGTTTGGTGATCCATCGTGGACCACGTCGACCAGAGCAGCTGCGCATGTCCACTACGAGTGGGATCTAGTCTGGAGATGAAGCCGTCCATGCACTTGTTGCCGGTGCCGCAGCCAAATGGAAAGGAGCCTGCGGTGACTGGTAAGTTCGACGAGTAGGTATATCCCCCGAGGCTCACCACGCCGCCCGCATCGACGGCCACCGGTCGCACCATCTCGAAGCTCCACCCACC
>JBFFFX010000208.1:0-5183 GCA_041557775.1 Acidimicrobiia bacterium
ACGGCAACCGCGGCGCGGTCTACCTGTGTTGGCGGTGGGGAGACCGGCCGCTCGGCGGCAGGGCGCACACCCACATCCGCATCGGCGGCTGCGGACACCACCTCGACTTCGGCCGCGGTCTTGTCCTCACCTGTTACGCCGACGTGAGCTGCTTCCTCGGCTGCGGCGGAGGGACCCTCGAGCCCCAGCTCGGCGGCGATACGAGCCGCCTCGGCAGCGGCCCGCCGTTCAGACTCGCGGGCCGCCCGCTCGACCTCGGCAGCCATACGTTCCGCCTCCTCGACTCGGGCGACGTTTCGTCGACCTGAAGGAGTGGTCGGATACACGCGACGCACTTCGCCGGTCGAGGTGACCGGCCACAACCGCCGCACGCCGAGTCCGGCGGCTACGGGGACCGCCACGAACCGGCCGACCGTCATTGCTACGAGCCCGGCGGCGATCGCCGCCGCGCCAATGAGCTTGCCCGTCCGCCACGGCATCGACACAAGCGGCAGCAGCGGCAGCAGGAGGAGTGCCGTCGCTTGGAGATGCTCCGTGCGGGTCAACGCGAGCGCGCGCGAAACCGATCGCTCAGTGTCTTCGGTGAGGTCGAACATCTCCCGGACCGCCCCCCAGCCGAAGATGACGGATGCACCGGCGATCCCGAACCCAATCGCCCACGCGATCGCAGGGCCCACAGCGGCCACCGAACCGGTGCTCGTGAAGCCGAGCGGCCCGGCGAGCAACCCTTGGGCAAAGCCCCACCGCACGACCGCGGTTGCTCCGGCCGTGATCAGCAACGTCGCGGCCACGCTGCGGATCGCGGCCGACACGCTGTGCAAGAGCCATGCGATGAGCAGCACTGCGATGACGACCGCCAGGACGACGAACGCAGGCACGCGCGCCGCCGCAGCGTCGATCGTGGCTTCCTGGCGAGCTTCGCTGCCCCCGACAAACACCCTGAAGGGTGGGGCGGTTTCCCGGATCGCCTCGGCGGCGCGATCGGCCTCCCCATCGGGAGATTCGACGCCAACCGGGGCGAGTAGCCATGCTCCCGTCTCACTCGCGTAGCGGGCCGTCACCTCGGGCGGCGCGGCTGTGGCCGTGCCGGCGACAAACGTTCCCTGGTCCGAGTCCACGCGGCTCACCCCACTTATGCGGGACAACTCCGCGGCGTAGTCGGCTTTGTCGGCGTCGGCGCCGCGGTAGTCGAGAACGTTCGGCGAAACGACGAACAGCGCCTCCAGCTCGTTGGCATCGAACCCCTCCTCGATGGCGTCGTCGACCCTGCGGCTCGAGGCGTCCCCGGACAGCGTCTCGGGTCCTGGCTCCGCCGTGGTCACCTGAGATCCGAATACCAACAGCGGGCCGAGCGTGGCGACCAACGCCAGCGCCGCGATGGCGCGGTGTTGCTCGACGAACCTCGAAACCTTGTCGACAGGGCGCGAGGCTCGCGGTGCGACCGCCGGAGCGTCATCCGACAGCACGCGAACGCCCACCACGGCAAGCAAGAGACCGAGCACGAGTATGGAACTGAGTCCGGCGGTCAACCCGGCGAGGCCGAGCGCATAGCCGGTCGAGCGAAGCAGCGCCGTCGGTAGGAGCCAAAGCGCCACGCCGATTCCGGCGAACACGGTGGTTGCGATGGCCACGGTGCGCCCCGCAGTGCTGATCGTGCCCACAACGGCATCCCGGCGGCCCGCGCCGGCCTGTCGCTCAGCGAGATAGCGGAACAGCATCACGAAGCCGCTTGCCGAGGCGACCGCCCATGCGGCGGCGGCTCCGATCAACACCGATAACGACGGCACCTCGCGAACCTGGGAGACGCCGAAGAGGCCGAGCATGGTGAGGGCAACGGCAAGGGCCGAGGTCACGGCTACCAAGGCGGTCGCCATGACGTTGCGAAGAACCAGCAGCACCAGCGCAAGCGACAGCAGGCTGACGACGACGAGAGGAGTGATCGACTGCCGCACCGTTCGCTGGACGTCGCGGTGGACCACGACCTCTCCCCCGAGGGTGACCCCGATGATCTCGTCGACTTCGCGAAGCATCGGCGACAGGCTCGCTGCGCGACCGGCGTACGCCGCGCTGCGACTCGGGATCCTGGCCGTGATCAGCGCCGTCTCGCCGTCGCGACTGCGCAGCCAGTCTGGCCGTCCCAGCGACCAGTAGGACTCGACGTCGACGACTTCCGGGCGCGCTTCCAGCTCGGCTTCGAACGCTTCGGCCGCCGCTGCTACATCGGCGGAGTCGACGTCCCCGGCCCGGGCTTCCACCAGGAAAGCGAGGTTTGGCCGGCCTCGCTCGTACGTCTGGAGGAGTACGCGGTCAGCTGTCCATGCGTCGCCGGCCTCATGAGACCAACCGCCTCCTGAACCACCGGCGACGAGGTCGCGACCGACAAGCGCGCCGCCGAGGGTGATGGCGACCACGATGGCAATCGCAGTAATCCGAAGCCTCACGAGTACCTCTCGACCCCCCGCTCCGCTGGCCACGAACTCGGCTCATCAGGGACACGCAATTGTATGCCGTGAGCCCGGCCACGGAAAGGGGCCCCCATGGGCCGCACGACCCAAATCGGAGGCGCATTGCGGGGGCGATCGCTCACGTCACCCGCCGGCCCGGGTGGATGCTCCATACGAATCCCAATGCACGAGCTCCGCCAGTGGCTTCCTGCCGCCCCACCGCATCGGTCCGCTCCCCGGGGCGGGGAGGCCGAGGGCGATCACGTAGCGGCAGCGCGCGCCCTCGGGGAGCCCCAGCACGCGTGCCGCGTCGCCGTCGCGGTGCATGGTGAGAGGGCACGACGCCACGCCGAGCGCATCGGCGGCCAGCATGATGTTCTGTGCGACGCGGCCCGAATCGAACTCGTAGCCCTCGGGCTCTTGGACCAGGGCGATCGTCACCGGGGCATTCCGCATCGGGTCCGTGAAGTCGCCGCACTCCGCAAGCCGATCACGTTGGTCCGGATCAACCACGACGACGAACGCCCACTGCTGCTGGTTCTTCGCCGACCCCGTCCAGCGCGCAGCCTCGAGGATGGCGGTGAGGACCTCGTCGGGGATCGGCTCGTCTGCGTAGCTGCGCATTGCCCGCAGACCGACCACCGCCTGGTATCTGATGTTGTCGTCCATGCCCAGAGCGTAGGACCAATCCGCGAAAACCGCCGGTCGAGCAACGGAATCGAGCGACGCCAGCCGAGGCTTCGCGCGCCGACCGAAGCCGTTCCGCGTGTAGACCCACTCGCTCACCACGAAGTGATGGTGTCGTCGAGCAGTCCCGCAGCCAGCGCCGCGGCGACGAGACCGGTGACACCGGCCCAGTCATCGAGGGTTGCCGAGAACACGTCGCGCAGCGACGGCCAGCCTTCCGGGCCGGCGGCCAGCTTGTCGAACGAGCGGTAGCTCAGCGCCAATCCCCACGTTCCAGACGCAACGCCGAGACCGGCCCGCAGCAAACCGCGGTCACGGAACACACGAAACAGCACCACGCTCGCCGCGAGGAGAACGACACCGGACAGCCGGAAGATCCCGCTCCCGATGAGCCCGATCGTGATGACGCCATTCCTACGACATGACTAGCCGAGGGGAGTCCAGACGACCGTCTCCGGCCGGAACTGGCTCCAGGCGAACCAGAAGGCCTGATGGCCGACGAGATTCTCCCCGTCGATCGTCTGCGCCCGTACGCCGCCGCCGTCGGCGACGACCCGGACGCCGGCCAGCTCCACGACCTCTCCGGCATCGATCGCCGCCCGCGCCATCTCCGCCGGGAACGCCACCGGCCTGCCGTCCGGGGCGATCACGCCGAGCACCTGGGTCTGGGCCGGCAGCCGCACGTCCACATCGCCGATGGGGAAGATCGGACCGGCGTCGTCCCGACCCCGCAACGGGTCGGCTGCGTAGAACCGCCCAATGCCGCCGTCACGGGCGAGAATCGTCGTCTCGGGGTGGGCTTCCTTCCAGTCACCCCACGTCGAGGTCACCACGCTGACCTGATCGAGCTGCACCTGCTCCTCCTGCAGGGGGCCCGACACCGCGTGGCCGAGGAAGGTGTCGAAGACCGAGAACGTGGTCAGCTCGTACATCACCTTGTTCGAACGGGTGAGCAGACCGGAGGTCCGCAGCACGAGCGGCTCGTCCCGACCCGACACGTCGTCGGTGAAGTACGCCTGCGCCGAGCCACACAGGGTGCAGTAGGGAATGGCGATCCGCCGGCCCCCGAGCGTGTCGTTGATCATCTCGTGGACTTCCATCATGTTCTTCGGATACGCCCGGGCCTCACCATCGACGACGACACCGAACACGACGCTGTCGTCCGGATACCAATTGCCCTCATCGGCACCCGTCACCGCGGGGTCGTCCAGGGCGGGAATGCACCCGTTGGGGCAGCCGGTCCGGGTGCCCAACGGCCGATCGTCGATGCGCACGCCGCCCCACGACAAGAACCGCCAATCGATGTCGGCGTCGGCATCGCCGAAGAACGGCTCCCACTTCGGCTCGATGATCTCGAAGGGAATCCTCTTCCACTCGCGATAGCGCGGGAGCGCAGGCAGATCCCAGGCCATGAGGTGGTTCGTCACGCTCTGCCACGGGCTGCGGAGGCTGAGCGGATCGCCGTTGATGTTCGCACCGGTCAGGTTCTGGAAGGCGGCGACGAGAGCATCCGCCGTCTCGCCGACCTGGATGAATCGGAGCAAGTCGCTCAGCAGCCACGCGACCCTCGGATCATGGCTGTCCCCGATGCGGGCGATGGCGTCCAGGTCGACGCGAGTGGTGAGCGACGACAAGAGGGTGTCGAGATCGGCCGCAAGCGGCGCTGCCGCCGGGCCGGTGGGGACGGTGGGTGCCTCGGGGAACTCGTAGCCCGTCTGCGACAGCGCGGCGCGCGCCGGCGGTGGCGCCTCCGTGGCCGAGGCGGCGGACGCGTCGGCGGAGGGGTCCGCGGTGGTGGCCGGTCGTGCTGAGTCATCCCCACTGCACGCGGCAACGGCCAGCGCCAGAGCGGCAACGAGAACGAGTGATCGCATGAGGCTGAGAACGCTGCCGAAGCGGGCTTCGTTCCGGTGTTCACGGAATGTTCTCAACTGCCCCGTTCATCGAGCGGGGCGCTCAGCGCACGGCGGTCTGGACCAGCTCGACGCCGCCTTGGGATACGAGGTAGCCCCGCCCTGCCGGCATCCCGGCCGGCACGCGGCGCGGCATCGG
>JBFFFX010000209.1:0-5182 GCA_041557775.1 Acidimicrobiia bacterium
AAACGCCACCCCGCCACCGCCACCAGGCTGATTCGTCACCACCACGTTGCCCGTCAAACCAAGCGACTCGAACAAGCCACCAATCGAACGACACGTGAAGTCCCAACCACCACCAGCATCAGCCGGAGCCACACACTCGGGAGCGGTTGGTTCGTAGGGGCCGGCGGCGGCAGCGGTGCCCGTCGCAGCCGTGGTCGTGGAGCCGCCATCGTCTCCATCCCCGCACGCCACGGCGACGAGCGCGAGCGTGAGGAGAAGAGCGGCGACGCGCGGAAAGTTGCGCATTTGGAGATGTCCTCCTGTCCGGTCAAAGCGATCCAACGCGGAGCGTGCCGGTGCTGTAGCCGACGGGCAAGGTTGTGGTCGTAATGGTCGTAAACCAAAAAAGTGTCAGGCGACACGGCCGAACCCGACCGCTACCGTCGCGACATGGCGACACTTCCGTGGTACCGGCGGCTGTTCACCCAGACGCTGGCATTGCAGCTCGTGATCACCGCGGTCGTGCTGAGCGTCGCTGGTGTGATCTTCGCGTGGCGCGCCCATGGAACGCTCACCGAACAGCACGGCCAACGAGCCTTGGCTGTGGCGCAGACCGTGGCTGCCATGCCCGCCGTGGCTGACAACGTGTCCGACCCGAACTCGCCGCAACTTCTGCAGCCCTTGGCAGAGCGGATCCGAATCACGACGGACCTGTCGTTCGTGGTGATCGCCGACACGAACGGGATTCGCCGCTCGCATCCCAACCCGGATCGAATCGGGCGCCGCGTGTCGACGGATCCGAGCGATGCGCTCAGCGGGACATCGGCGGTCTATACGCAGACCGGCACGCTCGGCACCTCGGTTCGGGGCAAGGTCCCGATATATGGGCGTGACGGAGACATAGTCGGCCTCGTTTCAGTCGGGATTCTCACGGGCACGATCGCGGAAGCCTTCCGCGGTGAGCTGCCTGCGGTGTTGTTCGGGTCGGCACTGGCCATGTTGCTGGGAGCATTCGGAGCCTGGATCCTTGCTCGGCGTATCCGCAGCCAGACCCGCGGGCTGGAGCCCGCCGACATCGCTGCGCTATCCGAGAGACGGCGCGCCATGCTGATGGGCATTCGCGAAGGCGTCATCGGGCTCGACGCCGACGGTCGTATCAACCTCGTGAACCCGGAGGCGTCGAGGTTGCTCGGCGTCGACGAGCGCCACCTCGGCCGCCGGCTCGCAGAGGTGTTGCCCTCCACCGCACTCGAATCACTCACGTGCGACCTCGAAGCGGTGCATCGTGACGTCGAAGTGGCCATAGGCGATCAAACCCTCATCGTGAACGCAATGCCCGTGGTGGTACAGGAGCAACCTATCGGCGCCGTCGTGACCTTCCGCGACCGCACCGAGCTGGTCGGCGTGATGGGCGAGCTCGAGTCCGTGAACCACCTCGTCGACGCGCTCCGGTCGCAAGCGCACGAGTTCTCCAACACGCTGCACACGATCTCGGGTTTGATCGAGCTCCAGCGGACGGTGGAGGCGCTCGAGCTGATCTCGGACCACACGCTGACACATCAGCGCCTCACGTCGGCATTCGAGGAACTGATCGCAGATCCCTTGCTGGTTGGCCTGCTGATCGCCAAGTCAGCTCTCGCCACAGAGCGGGGCATCGATTTCCAGGTGGACGCCGACGGGCTGGCGGAAACCCGACTGCGGGCGCCACGTGAGCTCATCACGGTCGTCGGCAACCTGGTGGACAACGCTTTCGACAGCGTGGCGAGACCACGCAACACGGGCGGCAGGGTCACGGTCGAAGCACGGCGCCTCGGCGATGCACTCAGCATCGTGGTCGCCGACAACGGCAGCGGGATCTCCGACGATGATTTCCACCGCGTGTTCGAGCCGGGCTTCACCACGAAGAGCGCAGATACTCACGGCGGTATCGGCCTGACTCTCGTCGCCGAGTCTGTCGACGCCCTGGGTGGCACGATTGTCGTGGAACGGGAGCGCGGCACCGTGTTCAGCGTATCCATCCCGAACGCGTTCGACACCGTTGCGTCGAGGCCATGATCAGCGTTCTCGTCATTGAAGACGACTTCCGGGTGGCCGACCTCCATCGTGAGTTCGTCAGTCGGTGCGAAGGGTTCCAGGTGGCCGGCGTGGCGCTATCCGCCGAACAAGCGATAGAGAAGAACCGGGAGCTGCAACCGGACCTGCTCTTGCTCGACCTCTACCTCCCCGACGCCCACGGCCTCGACATCGCTCAGCGGCTGCGTGACGAATCGGGGGCAGACATCATCGTCGTCACGGCTGCCCGAGACGTGGCCAGCATCAAGGCCGCCATGCAGCAGGGTGCACTGCATTATCTGGTGAAGCCCTTCCAGTTCGAGGCCTTTCGGGAGCGGTTCGCCGGCTATCGCAGCTACCGGGAGAGCCTCGGAGATAGGCACGCCATGTCGCAGCGCCAGATCGACGAGGCGGTCGGCGCGCTGAGGACGACAAGGTCCGCTTTGCTGCCCAAAGGCCTGAGCCGGACGACGCTCGGTGCCGTCGAGCAGGCCCTGACAGACGCGGACCGCGAGCTCACCTCTGAAGAGATTGCGCACCTGTCCGGCGTGAGCCGAGTGACCGCCCGGCGCTATCTGGCGTATTTGGTGGAAGTGGGCCGGGCCTCGATGGAGAGCGAGTACGGCACCCCTGGGCGGCCGAAGCACCTCTACCGTTCGGCCAAGCGATCGAGGCGACCGCCGCTCTGACCGGCGGTCGATACAGGGTACGTCCAGCAGCAGGAACATCAGGCTGCCCCCCACCCAGCCGACCGGGGCGACCAGCGGACCTTCTCGAGGAGCCCTACGACCGGCCTGCCCAATCGAGTTGACGAGGCCGTCGAGTGACAACAGCCTCCCACAGAGGCATGCATCCCCATTGGATAGGGCATTCCGTGGTCGTGCCCGGCGAAGAGATTCTGTCCGCTCTTGCCCTCCGGGCGGGCCGCTCGGGCCCCGGCCTCGGCAACAGGCTCGCCCAAGAACTCGCCTATCCGCTCGAGTCCTTAGGCTGCGCGACATGACCGAGCGACGAGGTGCTCTCGAGGCAGGAGGCACGAAGTTCGTGTGCGCCGTCGGCACGGGTCCCGACGACATCGCCGCCGAGATTCGTTTCCCCACGGCCGATCCCGAGTCCACGATCGGCCGCGCCGTGGAGTTCTTCGCCGCCGAAGGCCCGCTGGCCGCCGTCGGGATCGCCTCCTTCGGGCCGGTCGAGCTGCGGCGGACCAGCCCGGCGTACGGCTTCATCACCACGACGCCGAAGCCCGGCTGGTCGGAAGTGGACGTCGTCGGGCCGGTGGCGGCGCAGCTCGGGATACCCGTCGGATTCGACACCGACGTGAACGGTGCGGCGCTCGGCGAGGGCCGCTGGGGCGCCGCCGCCGGACTCGAGACCTTCGTCTACGTCACGATCGGGACCGGTATCGGCGGCGGCGCCGTCATGGGCGGCCGAATCGCCCACGGCCTCGTCCACGCCGAGATGGGGCATGTCGCCGTCGCCCGCCGCCCCGGTGACGACTTCGCCGGGGCCTGCCCCTTCCACGGCGACTGCTTCGAAGGCATGGCCGCCGGACCGGCGATCGCTGCCCGCTGGGGACGCCCCGGGAGCGACCTCGCCGGGGTGCAACTCGCCGAGGCGGTGGCGATCGAGGCGTTCTACGTCGCCCAGGGCCTGCGCAACGTCGTCTACACGATCGCCCCGGAGCGGATCATCGTCGGCGGTGGCGTCGCCAAGATGCCCGGGCTGCTCGATGGGGTGCGAAACGAGCTGACGGCTGCGCTGGCCGGCTACCCGGGCCTGGCGGAGCATCACCGACCCGAGTTCGTCGTTTCTCCCGGGCTCGGTGATCGCGCCGGGATCGCCGGGGGATTCGTGCTGGCCGAAGCCGCCCTGGCGGGAAGCTGACCGGCAACGCGTAGGCTGGAAGGCGCGACCAAGGAGTACCTCCCATGACTCGCCGCCTCACCCTCTTCGTGCTGATCCTCCTCGCCCTCGCCGCGTGCGGCCTGTCCGGTTCGGGCAACCTCGAGACCGAGCCCCGCGACGTCGCCGCCTTCTCCCGCCTGGAGGTGAGCGGTGCACTGCGGGTCACCGTCACCGTCGATCCGGCGGCCGCCACCAGCGTGGAGGTCACCTTCGACGACAACCTCCTCGATCGGATCACCACCCGAGTCGCCAATGACACGCTCGTCGTCAAGTCCGAGGGGAACTACCGGGTCAGTAGAAGCGGTCGGGGGATCGACGTGGTCACCCCGACCCTCACCGAGATTCGGGTGAGCGGCGCGTCCGACGTGACGGGCTTCGGCGACGCAACGACGATCGACCACGACGTGAGCGGCGCATCGGATGTCGATCTCTCCTCACTGCGGGCAGCGGCGATCAACCTGGACGTATCGGGTGCCAGTGACGTGATCATCAACGTGCTCGACGACGTCAGCGGCGACGTGTCCGGCGCCTCGAGCCTGCTGGTGCTCGGCGATCCGCCGCGGATGGACATCGATTCGAGCGGCGCCTCCGACGTCGACACGGGCTAGCCGACGACCTCCGAGAAGCCCGTCGCCACCGGCCGGATCAGCTGGTCCATCGTGCACTCCTCGGCCGGCTTGTCGGGCCGCCACCGCTCGAAGCGGGTGGCATGACGGAAGCGGCCACCTTCGAGCTGGTCGTAGCTGATCTGCACGACCACGCCCGGTTCCACCGGGATCCAATCGAGGTTCTTTCCCGCCGACCAACGGCTCTGCATGCCGGGAACCCGCACCGGGGCTTCGCCGCCGAAGCTCTCCTCGACGCGGATCATCTCGAACTGGCGCAGGAGCTCGACCCGGTCGTGGTCAGAGAACCCGGAGCAATGGCCCATGAAATGGAAGTCGCCGTCGTCGTTGTACAGGCCGAGCAGGATCGAGCCGATCTTGTCCCCGTCCTTGTGCACCCGGTAGCCACCCACGACGCAGTCGCACTCACGCCGGTGCTTCCACTTGATCCACTGTCGCTTGTCCTCGACGTACGGCTCGTCGAGCTTCTTGACGATGATCCCGTCGCAACCTGCCCCCTCGTACGCGTGAAACCAACGCGTCGCCTCGTCGAGGTCCGTCGTCACCGGCGTCAGGTGCCACGGGAACGACAGCGCGGCGAACAGCGCCTCCAGGCGCTCGCGCCGCTCCCCGTAGGG
>JBFFFX010000210.1:0-5175 GCA_041557775.1 Acidimicrobiia bacterium
CACGAGACCCTGCGCCTCGGACCAGCCGTGGCTGTGGGGCACCGGAAGGTGTTCTGCCAAGCGGACGTGCTTTCGCTGCAGATCACCGGCTTTCGACGGACGCAGCACCTTCACGAAGACACGGTTCGATCCCATGGCCACTTCGACCACCGCCCTGCGTCCGCCTCGGTACGCTCGAGTGCGAATCCTGGGCGTTCCGGACCGGACCCCGACCTGACCGAGCAGGCCGACCACGCGGCGGGCGTCGACCGCGGTCCGCAGGCCCGGAAGGAACGGATCGTCGGGAAATCGCCACACCGATAGCCGCATTCCATCCGCCTCGAAGACCGCAGTACCTTCGGGTACTTCAATCCCGGACGAGGCCACGTAGGTGTGCACCTCCGACTGATCGTCGTGGCCGAGCACCCCGGCTCGGTATTGCACGGTGACGGACTTGCCGGGCACGTACCGCACTTGGGTGGTCTCGAGGGATCGCAGGCGTCCATCGCCCGCCGCAACCACGGCCGACATCAAGCCCTCGGCATCCGGGCCGAGCAGCGTGTGCAGTGCCGGGAGATCAGGGTCGGGGGGCGGGAGCGGTACGGCCGGCATGAAGCCATGATGGCACGGGTTCGCCGGCTGGAAGCGCCCCGCAACAGGCCCACCCGGCGGCGGAGACTCGCACCGGCGTCAGGCCTGCGCTTCCGGTACAGGAGCGATGAGCTTCGCCCCGAGGAACATCGTCGTAGAGCTCACCCGACCGCGGCGGCAGGCTGTGGGCAGGCGCGTCGGGACCCAGCGCCGGCGCGGTCCGCCCTAGGGCGCCGCCGGCTCGACGACGACGAGGTACAGATCCCTGGTGCCCAACTCCTCGCTGTAGCCGGTCAGGACGTAGCCGCCGCCTGCGGTCTCCTCGATCGTGTAGCCCGTGTCTTCGTTGGTGCCGCCGAAGGTGTCGAACCACTCGGGGGTTCCGGCGTCGTCCGTCTTCACGAGGTAGGCGTCCCAGCTCCCCTCCCCAAAGCTCCTCGTGTACCCGACGAGGGCGAAACCCCCATCGGTCGTGGACACCCCGGTGATGATCCGATCGTCCATCGGTCCCCCGAACATCTCCGTCCACTCCGTCTCCCCGGACGCGTCGAGCCGGATCAGGTAGGCGTCGTAGCTCTTCGCCCCGAAGCTGCTCGTGTATCCCATCACGATGAATCCCTCGCCGCTGGTGTCGATCGCATGGGCGACATCGTCGCCCCGGTCGCCGAACGTGCGTTCCCACTCCAGCTCGCCGGAAGCATCCGTCTTGACCACATACGCATCCCGACCGACCGCATCGAAACCGTTCGTGATGCCGGCGACGACGAAGCCACCGTCCGGCGCCTCGCGAACGGCGAAGACGCGGTCCACGTCGCTTCCTCCGTACGTGCGGGACCAGAGTTCGTTGCCGTCGTCGTCGACCCGAATGAGATAGGCGTCGAGGTCGCCGGCGCCGATGCTGTCGGTCTCGCCGGCGATGATGTACCCGCCGTCCGATGCCGGCTGGATCGCCCACGCGTGCTCGTCGCCGGAACCCCCGAATGTCCGCTCCCACAGGAGCGCTCCGGCCGGATCGGTGCGGATCAGGTAGACGTCCACGCCGCCGGCTCCGAAGCTGCCGGTGAACCCGGCGATGATGAACCCACCATCGGGCGTCTCGAGCACCGACCAGCCGTTGTCGAGCGCGGTGCCGCCGTAGGTGCGGCTCCACAGCTCCTCACCGCCGGGATCGATGCGGACCAGGTACACGTCTTGGCTGCCGGCGCCGGAGCTCGACGTGCCCCCGGCGACCACGTACCCACCGTCCCTCGTCTGGTGGACCGAGACTCCCCGGTCGCGTCCGCTCCCTCCAAAGAGGCGCTCGAAGACGACGTTCTCGCCGGAGGGCGCACCGAAGTCCGAGATCGAAGGTTCAGTCGTTGTCGTCGCGACCGGCGGCGCCGTCGTAGACACAGGATCCGAGGTGGTGGCCGGCGGCGCCGTCGTGGACACAGGATCCGAGGTGGTGGTCGGCGGCGCCGTCGTGGATGGCGTGTGCACGGCTGTTGAGCCGCACGCAGCCACAAGAGCGGCCGCAAGCACCGCGACGCGACGAATCGGAGCGTGCTTGACGATGTCCATCTCGTTGCGGCGGATGGTACCGGCGAAGCAGCGCCGACCGCGCGTCGATGCTCCCCGGCCGGAACGTTCCCTGGGTGCACGAGAGCCCGCCGCCGGGACCCTGAGCACCAGCGTGTGGTCACGCGCCGTCGATCACTCCGGACGGAGAGGTGCCGACGGCGCCGCGGTGCCGCCGGTTGCTCGTGCGTACGACGATGGCAGCTGAACGTCGAACCGGGTCGCCAGCACCTTCATGTCGCTGGCGTCCTTGTCGGTCGGCTCGTAGCCCGTGTGGCTGCGGATCTGCGCGGCGACGCTCAGGCAACGACAGGCTCGGTCGCCGATGGTTCCGCGACCGGAGAGGGCCTCCGCATCGAACCGCCACCAGTCGCCGTTCTCGAGCTCCAGCCGTCCTCCTCCATCACCCTCCATGCGAATCGGATGGACGTCCACCGCTCGCCCGGCGGGATGGATCATCTCGAACCGAACCGGGTACCAATCGCTCTCCATCACATAGCCGCCGGCGAGCAGCACGCGGTGCGCCGTCAGCGTCTTCGGCAGCAGAATCAGAAGGTCGAGATCCCGGTGCGGCCGCGTTTGGTGGCCGACGAGCGCGTCGACACCCCACCCGCCGGCGACCCATGTCTCGACGGACTCGGCGGCAAGCAGGTCGAGGAGCCTGACCGCATCTTCTGCAGTTGTCTGCGGGGTGCGCGTCTCAGACATCACGACGGTAAAGCTACCGGACCCGTCGCGGCGCCGAGGGCTGCCGGCGGTTTGCCGGGCAGTTGCTGCGGGTTCGGAGCCTGCCTACGTGTGCAGGCTCTGCCCTCCTCCCGATCGACCGGGAACTGATAGGTGGCCATCCCGGGAGGCCCCTCGGCGGCGGAGCATCGGCCGAGTGTGCGGATCGCACCGATCGTGAAGGCCGTTCCGGTCGACCGATACTCGTTCGCCAGGGCGAACGGCCGGCTCACGTCCATCGCCCCGCGATGCGTGCTGCTGCCGAGGCACCCATCACCTCGCACGGGGCCGACGACCCGAGGCTCAGCCGCTGGGAAGCAGTAGCTCGGATCAGCCGTCGACCGACTCAGGTCCAGGACACGAGGCAGGTGCGAACCGGGGCGCTCACGCCCTTGAAGTCGCGTTCGCCCAGGTCGACGAACTCGAAGCCCTTGCCCATCGTCAGCCCGCGCACCGTCTCGGAGGTCATGATCGTGCCGGGATCGGTGCCATCGCAGAACCGCCGAGCCATGTTCACCGCGAGCCCGAACAACTCCGACCCTTCCTCGATCGGCTCGCCGGCGTTCACTCCGATCCTGACCTCCAGATTCGGGTCGCCGGCATCGGCCGCAAAGCCCTGCTGCATGGCGATGGCCGCACGGAGCGCTTCCGTCGCTTGCCGGAACGAGGCCATGATGCCGTCGCCCAGGTGCTTCACCTCGCGACCGCTGTGCGCCTCGAGCGCCGCCCGGACGACCCTGTTGTGCCTGCGCAACAGATCGAGCCCGGCCTGGTCGCCCAAGCGATCGTGCACCTCGGTCGATCCCGCGATATCAGTGAAGACGATGATCCGGAACGCCGGCTCATCGATCAAGTCCGGCGCAGCGACCGGGTCGGCGATACGGCCGAGGAAGGCATCGACATCGGAGCCCTTGACCTCGATGACGTCGCCGGGAACGTCACCGTGGGCGTCGCGGTGGACCAACGAGACCGTCTCGACGTCGGGGGCGTCGACCAGGCAGAACGTGGTCTGGCGCTGGTAGTCGAACCAGTAGGTCACGAACTTCGCCCCATAGCGATCCTGGACGGCCAGGTCGTCGACGTGCGCTTGCGCGACGCTCTCCGGCGAGGCGCCCGCCATGTCGTGGCGATCCATGAACAACGGCATGGCCGTAACCTATCGCGTGCTCCGCCGATGACGAAAGGCCGCGAGCCCGTCGCGCGAGGCGCCCACCGGGCCGTCAGTCGAGTTCGACATAGACCTGGTTGTCCTCGATGACGACTCGGAACGTCTCCAGCGCGTCGTCGGCCGGGCCGCGGACGCGCTCCCCGCTCGTGACGTCGAAGCGGCTGCCGTGCTCGGGACACGTGACGATGCCGCCGTCAACATCCACCTCGCCGAACGACAGGCGGGCGCCGGCGTGGGGGCAGGTGTCGCAAACTACGACGATCTCACTGCCGATGTGATAGACGGCAAGCGGACCGACGTCGACATCCTCGATCCGCTCCACCACGCCGAGGCGGCCGGCGACATCGCCGAGGGCGAACAAGCGGAGGCGGCGGCCCCCGGGAGCTTCGAGCCACTTGGCGAGCCTGGGTGGGACCGCCTTGGTCAGCGCGCCCCGAGTGGTCACCAGATCGCAGCCCGCCGCTTCGGCGTTGCTCCACAGATCCGTGCCCGGCATGCTCACCAGCCCCACCACCATCGCCTCGGGCCACTGTTGCTTGCTCTGCCGGATCATGGCGAGACCGTCGGTGAGCTCGAGATCGACCACCACGACCGCAGGAGACTCGCCCTCGTCTCCGGGCAGCGCCGGGGCGGTGACCAGATCCAAGTCCGCCGCAGCGGCGAACCGCGTCACGTTGCGCAGCGCCAGCGAATCGGTCACGACCGCAACCACGTTCATGTCAGGCGCGTTCGGCTGGACCGTGTACTTCGTGAAGCGCCATCTCCTCGCGGATGACGGCCAGGTCGTCATCGGTCGGCAAGAACGGGTAGTCCCGCATCGACTCCGACGGCCGGTACGAGCCGTAGGGACGGGTGCAGCCCGGCTCGCCCTCGGGCCCCGGACAGCCGTTGGTCATGAACGGGATGCCCGAATCGACCGCCTGCTCGACGGCCCCTGCGAACCTGTCCCCGTCCTCGATGGAGATCAGCGCACCGTCATCATCAAAGGCGAAGTGCTCCCACCGGAAGCCCTCGGTCTCGATGAGGTGCTTGGCGAGCTGGATCGCCAGCCATCGCGAGACGGGGGACTTCGGGTGATCGGCGAGTCGCGAGTCGGCCTCGGGGTTGAAGCAGAACAGGTAGGAGAGGATCTCGCGCTCCCGGAGCCGGATGAA
>JBFFFX010000211.1:0-5148 GCA_041557775.1 Acidimicrobiia bacterium
GGCCGGTGCCCGGGTTGGACCCCGGGCACCGGCAGCCGCCATCAGCCTCCTGCTGCGGAGCGGATCGCTTCCAGCACCTCGATCTGCTCGGGAGTGAAGTTCTCCCGCAGATGGGGCTCGGCGAGCTCCCGGAAGGCATCCCGGTCGACGTCGTCGATGATCTCGAGGGCACCGCTCTCGCGCCACCCGTTCATGATCTCCTCTTCCGCCTCCGCGACGCACTGCGGCTCGCGCTGCATCGCTTCCTCGACACCGTCCATGAGCGCCTGCTGCTGCTCGGCGCTGAGCTCGTCCCAGGTCTCACCGTTGATGATGATCACGTTCGAGCTCGCCTGGTGCGCCGACAAGCTGACGTAGTCCTGAACCTCGTCCAGATTGACGCCGTCGATGTTGACGATCGGGTTCTCCTGTCCGTCGACCGTCCCCTGCTGGAGGGCCAGGTACAGCTCCTCAAAGGCCACCTCGACCGCTTCGGCGCCCATCGCGGCCGCGTTCAGCAGGAACGTGGGCGAAGGTGGGAACCGCATGCGCAGACCCTTGAGATCATCCGGCGTGCGAATCGGAACGTTGGCGGTGAACTGCCGGGCTCCGGTGTTCCAGCCGCCGAGGATCCGAACGCCGGTCGCCTCGTAGAAGCCTTCCTTGAGCGCATCCGAGGCCTCGCCGCTGAAGAAGCGGTACATGTGGTCGCTGTCGTCGAAGACAAACGCACCATCCACCGCGCTCATCGGCGCGTAGACGGCCGCAAGAGCCGACGCACCCTGGAGATCGATGTCGATGTCACCGGAGATCACGGACTGGATGCGATCGGCATCACCGCCGAGGGAACTCGCACCGAAGATCTCGATGGTCAGGCCGACGCCAGCAGCCTCGGCGATGTCGCGGATCACGTTCGCACCGCACGCCACCTGGGGTTGCGCGTCCTGGTAGCTGTGGGCGAGCACGATATTGACCTCTTGAGGCGCTGCAGCTGTCGTCGCGGTCGCCTCCGTCGTGTCCGACGCAGCGGTCGTGTCGGATGAATCGTCGTCGCCGCCGCACGCGGCGAACACCAGAAGTGTCGCCAGGCTGAGCGCAACGATACGCATTCGCTTGTTCATCCCTGTTCTTCTCCTCCCGTCTGTCACCGAGGAACTCGACCGACACGCCGCCGGACTTGGTTCCACATAGTTGGACAGCGATCAATTTAATGGAACGCCTTTGCGCCGTGCAAGTGATCTGCGCTTCAGGCGACGCGGATCCACGACTTGCCCCGCACCGATCCGCTCCGTTCGAATGCCCGCTGCGCAGCGGCGAGCGGATATTCGTCGGAAACGATACGGCCGGGAGCGAACCGACCCGACCCGATGAGTGCCGTCGACGCCTCGAAGTCGACGGGATGGTCGTACGTCAGCGAACCGCGGAGTGTCAGCTGGTGGCGGACCAGGGTCTGAGCGCTGAGGTCCAGCGGGCGACTGTCGAGGCCCAGGCAGAGCAACGTGCCGCCGACCTCGACGCGGCCGAGCGCGACGGCCATCGACGCCGGCGAGCCCACCGAGTCGACAACGAAGTCGAAACGGCGGCCATCGTCGCTTGCCATCGGCCGCGCCCCGAGACCGACGGCGAAGGCGACTCGGTCCCGATTGAGGTCCTCGGCGGAGACCGCCACGCCGCGGGCGAGGA
The DNA here is from genome assembly GCA_041557775.1 of Acidimicrobiia bacterium. Classification (GTDB taxonomy): domain Bacteria; phylum Actinomycetota; class Acidimicrobiia; order Spongiisociales; family UBA5794; genus DATHZQ01. Next base: position 1,663 of record JBFFFX010000211.1, read on the forward strand.
GTGCGAGCGACATCACCAAACCCTGTCCGCCGAGCCCGACGACGAGGGCCGCGTCGGGCAAGGGCGCCTCCAAGCGTCGCAGAGCCGCCAGGACCACGGTCGTCGGCTCGACGCACACCAGGTCGGCGGCCGGCAGCTCCGGCATCGACCACGCAAGCCGGCCGGGAACCACGAGTCGCTCGGCGAGGGCACCGGGGCGGTTCATGCCGACCGACTGCCGTCGCACACACGCCGACGTCCAACCACGAATGCACTGTTCGCAGGTGAAGCACGACGCGTTCGGTTCGACCACGACGGTTTGACCAACACGCTCGGGCGGCACGCCCGGGCCAACCGCCTCGACGACACCGAACGCCTCGTGCCCCATGATCCACGGGTAGGCCGGCGCCTTCCAGCGGCCGCTGAAGACGCTCATGTCCGACCCGCACAGACCGACGCCGCCCACCGCGATCCGCACCTCGCCCGGTCCCGGCTCCGGATCAGGGACCTCGTCGATCACGATCGTTCCCGGCTCGACGAGCAGTGCTGCCTTCATGCGGTCCTCTCCAACAGTTGTCGCGGGTTGTCGACCATCATCTGGGTGATCTCATTCGAGGACACGCCGGCAGCGCGAAGCATCGGGAGTATCCGCTGCGTGATCGCATCCATCCGCCAGTGCGGCGCTGCGGCGGCGCGCCACGAGGGCGGCGTGACGTGGCTGTAGAAGGCCGCATCCTGGGAGAGGACGATCTGGCGGACGTAGCCGAGCTCGAGGAGCGCGGCCACGGTACGCACGCGACGTTCGTCGGGCAGAACGTGTTCCATCCCGAATCGGTCCATGCCGATGGTTGATCCGTTGTCCATCAGCTCGCGCAGGTACTCGAGATCCTCGCTGTCGCCACAGTGGCCGATGATGACGCGCTCCGCAGCCACGCCTCGCTTCACGAGGAACGCCTGCTGTGCGAGTCCGTTGCGGGATGCGGGGTCGGAGTGCGTGGCGATCGGCACCCCGGTCTCGCGGTGAGCCACGGCCGCGGCCGACATGATCCGGGCGGCGTCCGGCGTGATGCCCTCGATGTCGGTCACCACCTTGAGGACGCCGGCGCGTACGCCCGAACCGGCGATGCCGTCACGGATGTCGCGGACGAACAACTCGGTGAGCGGGTCGGCACCGGCGATGGCGCGCCCCGGCCCGTGGAAGCGGAAGTAGAGAGGGAGCACGTCCGGCGTGTACCAGCCGGTCGCGGCGACGATGTTCACCGGAACCCGCTCCGCGACCTGGGCCACGAGCCGCACGTCACGGCCCAGTCCCGGAACGGTGAGGTCGACCACCGTCCGGATCCCCTGTTCGTAGAGGGCCGCGAGGCCGTCGACGGCGGCTTGGACGGCGGCCGCCGGGTTCCACTCGCGGTCGGGCATGTTCGCCTCGAGCTCCAGGTTGCGCACGAAGATGTGCTCGTGGACGAGTGTTGCGCCGAGCTCGTCGGTGCCAACGCTGCCGCGAAACGTCTCGATGAATCCCACGCCGACCTACCGCTCGTCCGGCTCTCCGCTCCCCCGCGGCTGGACGCGACGCCGCACCTCGTCGGTCGCCGCCCCCAGCGTTTGTCCGAGCGGGGGGACCACCCCCGGCGTGCGCGACAGCCTCGGCACGACTCCGGGAACCAGCAGCGGTTGCTCCAGCCGGGGATCCTCCACTTCGACGATGGCGCCCCGCGCCTGGATCTGGGGATCCGCAACGATGTCGGCGATGCTGTTGATGCGGCTGACCGGCACCTGCTGGTTGCGCAGCGTCGCGACGATCTCGTCGGCCGTCCTGGCGATGGTCCAGGAGGCAATCACCTCGTCGAGCTCGGCGCTGCGCGCGACCCGCCCCTCGTTGGCCGCAAGCGATGGGTCGGAGGCGTAGTCGTCCCTGCCCATGATTCGGAACAACGTCCGGAACAGCCCAGTGGTGTTGGCCGCGATACACACCATGGCGCCGTCCGCAGTGGGGTACGCGTTCGTCGGCGCCGAGTTGTGGGCGATGTTCCCCGTCCTCCGGCGCACGGCTCCGTGAAGGGAGTATTCCGGCAAGATTGCCTCAAGCATCGCCAGGATCGACTCGGTCAGCGCGACGTCCACCATCTGGCCGCGGCCCGACGCCCGCCGTTCGTGGAGCGCCACCAACGCGCCGATGACGGCGTGCAAGGAGGCGATGGAGTCGCCGAGGCTCAGCTCCACCCGCGTGGGCGGCCGATCCGGCTCCCCGGTGAGGAATCGCAAGCCGCTGGCGGCCTCCGCGATCGTGCCAAAGGCAGGCTGATCGCGCATCGGACCCGTCTGACCGTATCCCGAGATCCGGACCACGACGAGACCAGGATTGGCCTCCATCAACTCGGCCGGGTCCAGATTCCAGCTCTCCAGCCGGCCGGGACGGAGGTTCTCGATGAGAACATCACTCTCGACGGCCAGCTGCCGAACCAAAGCCTGATCCGCCGGGTCGCGGAGGTCCGCCGTCACGGAGAGCTTTCCGCGTGATTGGATGAGGTGCCAGAGCGAGTCGGTGCCGTCCCAGGTCATCCCCCACGTGCGCAGGGGGTCGCCCCGACCCGGCTGCTCGATCTTGATGACCTCCGCACCGAAATCCGCGAGCATGCGCCCCGCAAAGGGCCCGGCGATCAACGTCCCGACTTCGAGGACCCGCAGGTCCGACAGCGGCCCTACCCGGTCGCCGGACTCGCGTTCCGCATAGTTGGACATGGGTCCAGAATATTGGACACCGATCGATCCGGTCAACTGCTGCAGAACCGGCGACACCGCCATGGCTCGATGGCGTCTCGCTTCCCGCAGCGACTGCGGCTCTCCTCGACCGCCCTGGGCGTGGGGCCGAGGGGCCGGGCGTAGACTCGATTCGTGGAATCCAGACCCCTTCTCGGCCCTCCGCTGTTCTTCGTGGTCGTCTCCGGTCTCGCAATCGTTGGGGCCGCGGCTGGGTTGCTGGTTGATCGAGGGGGACCGGCGTCGATCAGCTTCGCCGCCCTGGCAGGCCTCATGGTGTGGCGCCTGCTCGGCTTGTCGGTATCTCTCGAAGGCGGGGAGCTCGTCGTTCGCAACATCTTGAAGACCTTCCGGTTCCCTCCGGCCGAAGTCGACATCCGTGCTCGGGTCGTCGACCCTCGCCTCGAGTACTACACACCGGGGGATTCCACCGGGTACCCGGAGGTCCCGACGGCGGCAGGCGACAACACCCCTCAGGCCGCAAAGTGGTACGAGCTGGTCCACGGCAAGGACCGCTACCAGATCGACGCCCTGATGGGCCGCTGGTCTGCCAACCACGAGCGACTGGCCTTGGAGCTGCGCAGCCAGATCCTCGCCGCCCCCGACATCGCCCCCGGCAGCGATCCAGGCGACCACGCCTGACGTCCGGCCCGAAGTTCGGAGGCGCGGTCGTTGGTCTCCAGACGCGACAAGCCGGAACCCCTGGCCTGTAAGGGTTCCGGCCGGTGGAGGTGACGGGATTTGAAC